>JBEKJU010000054.1:0-17596 GCA_050011095.1 Syntrophorhabdales bacterium | reverse complement strand
GGTGAAAGAGCTTCTCGCGAGGAACCTCGTCACCCAGGAGGAAGTTGCCTTCTATATGTCACGGTATTAGAGGTGAGCCATGGCCGTATCATCGTTTCTCATGGACCTTTTACATCACATGGTCGAAGTCGACGCCTCCGACATCTACCTGACCCAGGGCATAACGGCCATGTTCAGGATAGAAGGGATCGTGCTGCCTTACGGCGAGACCGTCCTTTCAGGCGATGACACGGCCGCCATTGCGGCGGGAATCATGAATGATAGGCAGAGAAAGGTCTTCGAGGAAAAGCACGAGATGAACCTCGCCCTCTACTTTCCCGAGCTGGGCCGGTTCAGGGTGAATATCTTCCGCCAGCGCGGGTATGTGGGCGTCGTGCTGAGGCAGATCAAGATAAGCCTCAAGACCATCGACGATCTGGGCCTACCCCCCATCCTCAAGGAGATCGTCATGGCGAGGCGTGGTCTCGTTCTCGTGGTCGGCGCCACGGGAAGCGGCAAGTCGACCACGCTGGCCGCCATGATAGACCACAGGAACGAGAACCAGCGAGGCCATATCATCACCATAGAGGACCCCATAGAGTTTGTCCATCCGCACAAGTTGAGCGTCGTCACCCAGAGGGAGGTCGGATTCGATACACACTCCTTCTACGACGCCCTGAAGAACACGCTGCGCCAGGCCCCCGACGTGATCCTCATAGGGGAGATCAGGGATACGGAGACCATGGAGGATGCCATAGTCTTTGCCGAGACGGGCCACCTCTGTCTGGGGACGCTCCACTCGAACAACGCGAACCAGGCGCTCGAAAGGATACTCAACTTCTTTCCCATAGAGAGACATCTCCAGATCCACATGCAGCTCTCCCTCAACCTGAAGGCCATCATATCCCAGAGGCTCATCCCCGCGCAGGACGGCAAAAGGGTGGCCGCCATCGAGATACTCCTCGACACGCCCAGGGTGAAGGACCTCGTGCTCAAGGGGGAGATCGGGCTCCTGAAGGAGACGATGGCCCTCGGATATCAGGAGGGCATGCAGACCTTCGACCAGCATATCTATGACCTCTACCGGACGGGCAGGATCGGCTACGACAACGCCATCGCCTATGCCGACAGCCCGAACGATTTGAGGATCAGGATAAAGGTAGCCGGGGCGAAGAAGGTAGAGCAGGAGAGGCCCCTCAAGCTGAGAACGGACGAGCACCGGTAACGGGCGCACCCTTTCGGTTCGGCACCATCGCGACATAAAGTGCGGCCTTTAAGCAAAAGCTTTCCCTGACGAAGAGGATCGACCTTTTTCGTTTTCTCTTTTCTTTTTCTGTTCTGAATCTTGGGTGCAGACCGACCGGTCCCGGTGCTTGGAGGTGCTGTTTTACAAATACCAACACCTATTTACATAGTAAGGGGGAACCTTTTTTTGTCAACCAGAAAGATGGGCACGCAAGGCCCATGCGCGGCCTCCCGGCGAGGCGCGCAATCGGCATCCATTTTCTCTTCTCATCCTTCACGAATAGTGGTACTCTACCTTCCAAGGAAAGAGAATGTTACATGATTTTATGTGCAAGCGCAGCCTCACCATCGTGTACGGGGACGTGGCGATGGAGCCGTACTCTACCGTCGATTGTGAGAGCCCTGACAGGGTATGGACGATCCTGTCGTACGTGAGGGACCTTGCCGATTTCGTCGAGCCCCCGCCCTGTCTGGTTGATTCCGTAAAGAGGGACGCGCTCGTTTTTCAGGCGGCCGCGTCAGCCGCGGGAGGGGCGATACAGGCGGCGGAGCGCGCTCTCCTTGGGCCGGCCTTCGCGCTCATCAGGCCTCCCGGCCATCACGCGGGCCGCGCCTTCAACGGGGGATTCTGTTTCTTCAACAACATTGCCGTGGCCGTCAAGAAGCTCCTCGCATCGGGCGCTGTCCGGTCGGCCCTTATCGTTGATATAGACCTCCACTACGGCAACGGGACGGACGATATCTTCAAGGATGACGACCGCGTGACCTTCAGAAACATCCAGGCATCGGAAAGAAGCGGGTTCTTCCATGAACTGGACGAGGCCTTGGCCGATGCCGCACGCTATGATATTGTCGGATGTTCCGCCGGCTTCGACACCTACATCAGGGATTGGGGGAACCTCCTCCTTACCGAGGACTTCAGGCGGATCGCCGCTATGCTCGCTTCCTCCAACGCCCATTTCTTCTCCGTCCTTGAAGGCGGATATTACATCGCCGACCTGGGGAAGAACGTGCGCGCCTACCTGGAAGGCATCCGCTCCGGTTGTTCGTAGCCTCTGTTCTTGCCCTTTGCCTGGGAATCTACCTTGAGGCCCTCTTCCGGCTGCCCGTTGCGCCCCTCTTGCTCGCCGCCTGCGCAGTCGCCGCCGCCATACCTTTCCTTATGCGATGGCGGAAGGCGTCCGTGCCCCTCTTGCTCGCCGCCTTCATGCTCTGCGGCGCCTTCCGGCTCGGCCTGATCGGGGCGGTCCAGACCGCGCCGGATGAAGGAACGGGCGAGACCGTCTACGAGGGTCTGGTAGTGGAAAGCTCCGCCCATTCCAAGGTGCTCTCCCTGTCGAGGCCGGTCGCCCTCGCGGGGATGCGCGTCGCCTTTATGTCCGCCCTCGACCTCGACGTGTCCCAGGTGGTGAGGCTCTTCGGCAGGATCAGACCGCTCGTCCCTACCTTCAAAAATCCCGGCAGCATGTCCTGGAAGTGGCTGAAGAAACTGGAAGGCGTCGGCTATGAGGTGAAAGGGACCGTCCTTTCCGTTGCCCAGGGCGACGACCCCGTCGCCCGCCTGAGGCAATACTTCAAAGAGAACATCGAGCGCTCCGGCGCGGCCCAGACGGATATGCAAAAGGCCCTGACCATAGGCGACAGGACCGCCATACCGCAGGAGAAGAACGACCTCTTCCTTCATACCGGCACGTCCCACATCCTCGCCGTATCGGGGTTCAACGTGAGCATCATCTCGGGGTTTTTCTTTTTTATCGCGCGCATCATTCTGAGGAGGGTGAGGCGCTTCAGGCTTTCGGGTCGGGATACGCGGTACGCCTCGCTTGTCACCATACCCTTCCCCTTCCTTTTCATGCTGGTCGCCGGGGCGGGCGTCTCCCTCATCCGGGCCACGATCATGGTCTCCATCTTCATGCTCGCCTTCTTCCTCGAAAGGCGGAGGGACTTCTACAATACCCTGGCCCTGGCCGCCCTCGTCATCCTGCTCCTTTACCCCCACTCGCTCTTGACCCCCTCGTTTCAACTCACCTTCATGAGCCTCCTCTTCATCGTCATGTTCACGGGCAGGCTACTTCCGGTAATCGTAAGGATACGAAGCAGGGCCCTCTCCTGGTCGTGCTCGACCGTCCTCTCCACCGCCGCGGCGATGATCGGCACCGCGCCCATCGCCCTCTACTATTTCTACGGCCTGAACCCGCTCTGCATCGTCCACAACCTCATCACCATACCTCTCATGGGCGTCGCCGCGACCGGTTTGAGCATCGTGGGCATGGTCCACCCCTGGGGCCGCCTTCTCCTCGTCCTCTCCGGATGGATCGTCAGCGCGAATCTGGCCCTCCTCCATGCGCTCGATTTCGGCTACCTCTACCCCCTGGTGCGGCCCTGCCTAACGGAGGCGCTTCTCTACTATTGCCTTATCACGGCCCTGCTCCACGTGAACCGCAAACCCGTGGCGGTCCTCCTTTTCTGCGTCGTGATACCCCTTTCTGCCGTCCAGGTCTACGCCGATTATTGCCAGAGGTTCAACACGGACCTGCGCATCCACTTCATCGACGTGGGCCTGGGCGACGCCGCGTTGATCGAGGCGCCGGGGGGGTTGAGGATACTGATCGACGGCGGTGGGTTTCCGGGGTCAGACTTCGATACTGGCAGGCAGGTCGTCGCGCCGTTTCTCCTCTACAGGAAGATCCGCACCGTCGACTACGTGATCAACACCCATCCCCATGCCGACCACATAGGGGGCCTGCCCTTCATCGTGAATCACTTCACCGTGCGCCACGTGGTCACGGCCGGCCTCTTCCCGGACGAGAGGAAGTTCCTCGAACTACTCGCCATTGCGCGGGCGCGCCATGTGCCGCACGAGATATGGAAGCGGGGGGACGGCTTCGGGACAGGGGATTTTCGCATGACCGCCCTCCATCCGGGCACGGCGCTGCCCGGCGATAACCTGAACGAAACGTGCCTCGTCTTCAGGGTCCGCTATGGCAGGCGGACGTTCCTCCTGCCCGCGGACATCACCTCCGACATCGAGGAGAGGCTCGTCCTTTCAGGCGCTCCCCTGAAAGCGGATGTGCTCAAGCTCCCCCATCACGGAAGCGGCGGGTCGAACAGCCTCGCCTTCATCTATGCGGTGAGGCCGAGACTGGGGGTCCTGAGCACCGCGGGAGGCATCATCAAGAACCTCCCGAGCAGCGCGGCCCTCGGGCGGTACGAGGCACTTGCGATACCCCTTCTGAGGACCGATACGCAGGGTCTTATCGAGATCGGATCCGACGGCAGCGCGATCACGTGGAGGACATACGGCCAGTGACGTGGGAACACCGGAATCGCGCAAGGGTCGATTGATCTTCCGCGCCATCTCGTGTAAGCTACTATGGTTTGCCGGTTTTTGCCGCATCTCCATAATCAGGGCTCCCGATGCTTTCAGTGATCGATCTCACAAAAACATACGGCCTTCAGGTCGTCTTCGACGCCGTCTCCTTCACCGTGGGAGAGGGCGAGCGCGCGGGCTTCGTCGGGAGGAACGGGAGCGGAAAGACCACGCTGCTGAGACTGATCACGGGCGAGGAAGCGGCTGATTCGGGACGCATCAACATCCCGAGGGGCTACACCGTCGGCTATCTCTCCCAGACCCTCTCCTTCACTGGGGCGAGCGTGCTCGCGGAGGTCTCGCTGGCTCTGCGGACGAACGAGGATGGGACGGATGAGACCTACAGGGTAAAGAGCATCCTTCTCGGCCTCGGCTTCGGCGAGAGGGATTTCCCGATCCATCCCCTGGAGCTTTCGAGCGGTTATCAAATCCGGCTCAACCTCGCGAAGGTCCTCGTCTCGAAGCCTGACCTGCTTCTCCTCGATGAGCCCACGAACTACCTCGACATTGTCTCGGTCAGGTGGCTCGGCCAATTCCTCAGGGCCTGGAAGGGCGAGCTGATCCTCATCACCCACGACAGGGCCTTCATGGACAGCGTCACGACCCACACCATGGGCATCCACCGCAAGGGCATACGGAAGATCGCCGGCCCGACGCACAAGCTCTACCAGCAAATCCTCCAGGAAGAGGAGGTCTACGAGAATACGCGCCTCAATGACGAAAGAAAACGGAAGGAGATGGAGCAGTTCATCAACCGGTTTCGGGCGCAGGCGACGAGGGCCAAGGCCGTCCAGTCGAAGATCAGGATGCTCGACAAGAGAAAGGACCTGCAAAGGTTGGAGGCGCTGAAGGGCCTCGACTTTCAGTTTCCGGAGGCGCCCTTTTCAGGTAAATGGCTCATGGAGGTGCGGGACCTCCGCTTCTCCTATGACGGCGGACCGCCGCTCATCGACGGCCTCACCTTTTCCGTGCAGAGGCGGGACAGGATCGGCGTCATCGGCAAGAACGGCAAGGGGAAGACGACGCTCCTCGGCCTCCTTGCGGGCGAGCTTGCGCCCCAGCTGGGCACGGTCGGGCGCTCCGCCAACCTCCGGACCGGCTATTTCGGCCAGTCGGCCATCGAGGGCCTCAACGGGGAGAACACGGTCGAGGAGGAGATCCTTTACGCCCATCCTGATTCCAGCCGTGGCGCGGCCCGGAACATCTGCGGCCTCATGCTCTTCGAGGGGGACAGGGCCCTGAAGAAGATCGCCGTCCTGTCGGGAGGGGAGAGAAGCCGGGTGCTCCTCGGGAAGATGCTCGTCGAACGGACGAACCTCCTGCTCCTCGACGAGCCGACGAACCACCTCGACATGGAGTCGGTCGACTCCCTCATAGAGGCCATCGACGCCTTCGAGGGGGCCGTCATCCTCGCGACCCACAGCGAGATGATTCTCCATGCGGTCGCCGGGAGACTCGTCGTCTTCGACGGCGGGAACCCCTGGCTCTTCGAGGGGTCCTATCAGGACTTTCTGGATAGGGTCGGGTGGCGGGACGAGACACCCGTCACGCCCCAGGCCGGCAGGGTCGAGGAAAAGAAGTGGCAGCGGGGGGAAAAGAAGGAGCTGAAACGGATGCGCGCGGCGATCATTGCCGAGCGCTCCCGCACCCTTGCGCCGACAGAGCGGGAGATCGCACGGCTGGAAAAAACGATCATCGAGATCGAGGAGCAGATGGAGGCGGATAACGCCGCCCTCATGCGCGCCTCCGAGGCCGGGCAGGGGAAGAAGATCGCCGCCCTTTCTGTGTCGCTCCACGGCGCGAAAAAGAAGATCGACGAGCTATTCGGCGAACTGGAGGCGGCATCATACGAACGCCTTGCCAGGGCAAAGGAGTTCGAGACGAGGCTTCAGGCGCTTGAAACGACGGCCGGGGGGGTAGGGCCATGACGGACCAAACGGACCTCTCAGGACTCAGGATAGAAAAATCAGCCGGCGGGGTCTTGCACCGGGGAAGGGGCGCGAGGCGCCTCCATGTCGCCCTGGCAGTCGGCGCCGCGCTCCTCTTCGTGTTTCTCTATCGGACGGGCGTCCTCGCACCCTCCTTTTCCGTCCAGGCCGCGTCGGTCAGCCAGGTCTATCCGTCGCAGACGTTCACCCGACTCAACGCGAGCGGCTACGTCGTGGCCCAGCGCAAATCGGCCATCTCGTCGAAGGTGACGGGTCGCCTCGTCTGGCTGGGCGTCGAAGAGGGCAGCAGGATCAAGGCGGGTCAGGTGATAGCAAGGCTTGAGAGCGATGATGTGACGGCCTCTCGCGCCCAGGTCTCGGCCAATCTCGGCACGGCCCGCTTCAGCCTCGATCAGGCAAAGGCCGAGCTTTCCGATGCGGCACTCGGCATAACAAGGGCCAAACAGCTCATCACCCGCGGCTACATCGCCCAAGCCGACTACGATACGGCCCTCGCCCGGTACAATAAGGCCGATGCCGGCGTCAGGGCCGCGGAGGAGACGGTGCGGTCGAATCAGGCGGCCTTGCGGGGCGCCGACGTTGCGATAGACTACACGCTCATCAGGGCCCCCTTCAACGCGGTCGTCCTCACGAAGAACGCGGATGTCGGCGACATCGTCACCCCTATCGGGGCGGCGGCGAACGCAAAGGCCTCGGTCGTGACGGTGGCCGACATGGATTCGCTCAAGGTCGAGGCCGATGTCTCCGAATCGAACCTTGAGCAGGTGCGGGTCGGACAACCCTGCGAGATCCAGCTCGACGCCCTGCCCGAATCCCGCTTCGCCGGGCGCGTCCACATGATCGTGCCGACCGCGGACAGGGCCAAGGCGACCGTCCTCGTCAAGGTCGGCTTTCTTGAGCCGGACCCGAGAATACTCCCGGAGATGAGCGCAAAGGTCGCCTTTCTATCGAGGCCGCCGACAGCCGCCGAGAAGAACCCTAGAACGGCGGTCGCCAAATCCGCCCTGACGAACCGGAACAGGAGGGCCGAGGTCTTTGTGATACGCCGGGGCAGGGCCGTTCTCACGCCCGTGACCACCGGGGAGGAAATGGGCGATATGGTGGAGGTCCGCCAGGGGGTGAAGGCGGGCGAACAGGTGGTGCTCAACCCCCCGGCTCGGCTCCGGGACGGATCGCGGGTAAAAATCGAGGGGAAGTAAGGTGGAAGGAAGACCCGTCGTCGAGGTGGAGCACGTGAGCAAGGCCTATATGCGCGGCGCAACAGTCGTCCCCGTGCTGCACGACATCACGCTTTCCATAGAGGCAGGCGAATTTCTCGCCCTCATGGGACCCTCCGGCTCGGGCAAATCGACGCTTCTCAACCTCATCGCCGGGATAGACCACGTCGATTCGGGCACGATCACGGTCGGCGGCGTCGACATCACCGACCTTTCCGAGACCGACCTCGCCTCATGGCGGGCGCGAAACGTGGGTTTCATCTTCCAGTTCTACAACCTGATCCCGGTGCTCACCGCCTTCGAGAATGTGGAGCTGCCCCTCCTCCTCACCGGCCTTTCCCGGTCGCAGAGACGCGAGCACGCAACCCTCGCCCTCGGCATCGTTAACCTCGCCGGCCGCATGGACCATTACCCCGGCCAGCTCTCGGGGGGCGAGCAGCAGCGTGTCGCCATCGCCCGGGCGGTTGTTGCCGATCCCGCCATACTCGTGGCCGACGAGCCGACGGGCGATCTCGACAGGGGTTCCGCCGAAGAGGTCCTCTCGCTCATGGACCGGCTGAACGCGGAATCGGGCAAAACCATCATCATGGTGACCCATGACCCCAAGGCGGCCGGGAAGGCCCACGCAATCAGGCACCTGGAAAAGGGCATTCTGAACAATGTTCCTCCTCAAGCTCGCCCTTAAGAACGCCTTTCGCCACCGCCTGCGGGCCTGGCTGACCATCCTCTCCATCACCATCGCCATTCTCGCCTTCGGTCTCCTGAGGACCGTCATCGATGCGTGGTACGTGGGGGTCGAGCGGGCGTCGGCAAACCGTCTCGTCACGAGGAACGCCATCTCCATGACCTTCCCGCTGCCGGTCTCGTACAGTCAGAAGATCGCCCAGGTTCCCGGCGTCACGCAGGTCTCCTCCGGGAACTGGTTCGGCGGCGTCTATATCGACGAGAAGAATTTTTTTCCGAATTTCGCCGTGGAGCCCGCATCCTATTTTGCCCTTTATCCCGAATATGTCTTTCCCGCGGGCGATGGGGAGGCCTTTTTCCACGACAGGAAGGCCTTTGCGGCGGGGCGAAAGCTGGCGGCCAGGTTCGGATGGCGGATCGGCGATACGATCACCCTTAAGGGGAGCATCTATCCGGGCAACTGGGAATTCGTGCTCCGGGCGATCTACACGGGCAGGGACGAGAACGTGGACGAGGGGATCTTCTTCTTCCATTGGGATTATCTGAACGAGAGCCTCAGACAGAGCGCGCCTTCCAGGGCCGACCAGGTCGGTGTCTACGTCGTCGGCGTGGACCGCGCCCATAGCGCCCCGGAGGTGGCCGCCGCCATAGACGCCATGTTCAAGAACTCCCTCGCGGAGACGCTCACGGAGACGGAAAAGGCCTTTAACCTCTCCTTCATCTCCATGACCGAGGCCATCATTACGGTGATCCGCCTCGTGTCGCTCGCGGTGATCGTCATCATCGTCGCCGTGGCGGCCAATACCATGTCCATGACCGTCCGGGAAAGGACCGGTGAATTCGCGGTCCTCAAGACGCTCGGCTTCGGCGCATGGCGCATCGCGGGCCTCATCCTGGGCGAGTCCCTGGTCATCACGATGCTGGGCGGCCTCTTCGGCATGGTCTCGACGTTCCCCGCCGCCGCCGTCTTTAGAAACCTCCTCGGCAACTATTTCCCCGTCTTCCATCTGTCCGGCCTGACGCTCTGGCTCGATGGGGTCGCCTCCTTTCTCGTGGGCGTCTGTGCAGCCATCATCCCCATGAGGCGGGCGATCACCATAAGGATCGCCGACGGGCTGAGGAGGATCGGATAAATGGGCCTGCCCCTCTCCTACAGCATCAGGAACCTCTGGACGAGGAGGCTCACGACCGTCCTGACCGCCTCCGGCATGGCCCTGGTCGTCTTCGTCTTCGCCGCCATCCTCATGCTTGCCCAGGGTCTCCAGAAGACCCTCGTCGAGACCGGTTCCTACGATAACGTCATTGCCATAAGGAAGGGCTCCACCACGGAGGTGCAGAGCAGTGTCGACCGCCAGCAGGCGGCCATCATCGAGGCCGAGCCGGAGGTGGCGATAGGCCCGGATGGGAAGCGTCTTCTCGCGAAGGAACTCCTTGTTCTGATCACCTTGCCGAGGCGCAATACGGAGAAACGGTCGAATGTGCCCGTCAGGGGCATCTGTGATGCCTCGCTCGCCTTAAGACCGCAGGTGCGCCTCGTCGAGGGGAGGCAACCGAGGCCCGGCTCGCTGGAGGTCATCACGGGAAGGAGCGTGGCCGGGCGCTTCACGGGAGGGGGCCTGGGCGAGACGCTCCATCTCGGCCTTTATACGTGGACGATCGTTGGCGTCTTCGATGCGGGCAATACGGCCTTCAACTCGGAGGTGTGGGGGGACGGAGAACAGCTCATGCAGGCCTTCCGGCGGCCCGTCTTTTCGTCCGTCATCTTCAAGCTCCGTGATCCCTCGAAGTTCCAGGCGGTCAGGGAGCGGCTGGAGACCGACCCCCGGCTCACCCTCGACGTGAAACAGGAGACCCGCTACTACCTGGAGCAGTCGGAGATGATGGCAAAATTCCTCCGCGTTCTAGGCACCTCCCTGACCATCATCTTTTCACTCGGGGCGATCATCGGGGCCATGATCACCATGTACGCCGCGGTCGCCGCGAGGACGGGCGAGATAGGCACGCTCCGGGCGCTCGGGTTCCAGCGAAGGAGCATCCTCGCGGCCTTTTTGTCCGAGGCCCTCTTCCTCGGGCTCATTGGCGGCCTTGCTGGCCTGCTCCTCGCGTCACTCATGCAGTTCGTCACCATCTCGACGATGAACTTCCAGACCTTTTCAGAGCTTGCCTTCGCCTTTGTCCTTACGCCGGGCATTGCCCTCACCGGGGTTTTCTTTTCTCTCATCATGGGTTTTATCGGAGGGCTCCTGCCGGCACTCAGGGCAGCGAGAATGAATATCGTGGACGCCCTGCGGGTCTGACGGGGCCGGGTTGCCTTCTTCACCACATCTTTGTTGTTCCATCATACGCCGGCCGGGGTACTTCCTGGATGCCCCGATACCGCCCGTCTCCCGCCTCCTGGCGCGCCGTCGCCGACGGTCTTACATTTTTATAGAAAAGGCGACGGATTTCTGCTATTATCATTGAACCCGGTCCCATCGTCTAGGGGTTTAGGACGTCGGCCTCTCACGCCGGTAACGCGAGTTCGAATCTCGCTGGGACCATTTCTTGATATTGGCGCGGTCCGCACATCTTGCCTTGCACACATCTTTTCACGTTTCGTTGTTCGGTCGTTTTCTGTTAGGAGGGTTGCCCATGATGCCCATTGCGCCTTTGATGATAGAGCACAGGCTTATTGAGCGTACGATCAAGGCGATGAAAGGCGAGGTCGATCTGATGAACACAACCGGCAGGGTCAGGCCCGAATTCATCGATAAGGCGGTCGATTTCATGAGGACCTACGCGGATCGGTGTCACCACGGAAAGGAAGAGGACATCCTTTTTCGACTCCTATCGGAGAAGGCCGTCTCCGATCAGTACAAAGAGACGATGGAAGAACTGAAAGAGGAGCATGTCCGGGCACGGGAGATGACAGCCAGGCTCGTTGCCGCGAAGGATCGCTATCTTGTGAACAGGACCGCCCTCGCCGACGTCACGGGAATCATCCAGGAGTTTGTTCGCTTCTACCCCGTCCACATTGAAAAGGAAGACAGACACTTCTTCATTCCCTGCATGGCTTACTTCAGCACCCACGAACAGGATGAGATGCTTCAGTCATTCTGGGAATTCGACAGAATGCTCATCCACGAGAAGTATAGGTCGGTGGTGGAGAACCTCGAGGGCAAGGGATAGATCGATACGTTACGAGGACACACGGCGACCTTAAGGAATCGTCCCCCTTGCTGCCGGGGCAGGAACTCGAAGGCCGACGAGGTTTCCCGCCCCATGCTCGAACATTGGAGCCCGACGTCCCTTTTTCTCGCCGGCGAACCAGATAGTTCCCTGTCTCCCTGACGAACGACGCCACATGAATCCTTTTTGATACCCGAAAGAGGTTTTAGCGTGAATCTGAATTACGGCCGAAAGGCCAAAAGAGGGTGAAGGCAGCGTAGTTGATGCGTTTGCGTCCTCTTTCGCGCACTTGCAAACAATAGCCATTTATGTGAAACTGTAGGTTCAGGGAAGTGCCAAGGCGCCTGGTGGGCCTCCTGGTCTTCAAAACCAGTGCACAGGTGACGAGCTTGTGGGTGGGTTCGATTCCCATGCACTTCCGCCATTCAATAAAATCACCCACTTACAAGCAAGCAGTGTACGTAAATAAATACACACGTTTACCCCGCGCCGTCAATTGTGATAAATTTGTGATAATTTTGATCCTGACGAAGGTCCTTGGCGGCGTTTTCGACCAGCCGGGACACCCGCTCGCAGGCGTCTCTGAGGTCCTTTTCGTTGACGATGTTGTACCGGTCGAAGACCGCCCTCGTCTTGTGCCCGCTGATTTTCATCGCGACCTTCTCTGACACGCCGGCCCTGACCATGTTCCGCACGGCCGTCCTTCTGAGGTCGTGAAAGAGCTTACCCTCGATTCCGGCGGCCTCGCACGCGCTGGCCCATGCCTTACGTATATGCTTTATCTTCTGGCCTTCCCGGAAGAACACGTAAGGGCAGGTGGGGTACATGCTGTCCCGTACCGTCTTCTGATTGCGTATCGCGGCGTGAAGTTCGCCACTCAGGTAGATCGTGCGCTGCTCGTCGTTTTTCGTTGTGCCCGGGTCAAGCGTCACGCTCCTTTCGGCCATATCCACCTGCCGCCAGGTCAAGGAGAGGATCTCCGTCTTCCGCATGCCCGTGTAGTACCCCATGATAAGCGCCGGCCTAAGGTGGTCAGGCAAGGCGTCCTTCAGCCTCGCGTACTCGCCGTACTCGAAGTATCCGGTTCGGACATTGGCCTCCTTCAGCTTCGGGATATACGGCGTGACCGTCACTCTTGGAGGCGTCTGCTTGGCCGCCAGGGAGAACATCCTCTTCAAGGTCGTGAGCTCCCTGTTGATCGTCCCGTTTTTCGCCCCCTCTCCGAGTCGCACGGAGATATATTTCCGGATGTCCTGGGTCGTTATCTCCTTTGCCGGATAGCCCTTGAAATGCCCCTCCAGGTGCTTGACGCATATCTCGACCCTCCAGAGCGACTTGCGCAGGTTCACCTTGTAGTCGTCGAAAAGGTCATCAGCCAGTTCCTGAAAGGTCGCTTCTTTCACCTTCGTCGCCTCTTCAAACCACTTTCCCTCCGCCACATCCGTCATCACCTTGTGATAAATCTTCTCCGCCGTCTTCTTGTCGTTCGTCTCGGTGGACTGCCTCACCTGCCGTCCGTTGTAGGTAAAGCTGATCCACCATGTCGGGCCTCTTCTGTACAACCCCATATCATCCCTCCTTTCCGAGGCCCTTGATACGGTCTGATTTCCCACGACGATTATACCGTCCGGGGTTCACCTCGTCAATGGCGGCCCTCACGATCTGCGCCGCGGAAGAGGAAAGACTCTCCCGTTTCCTGTGTGCCCTCGCGATTGGGACTTCCTGCTTGCCCTGCTTCTTCGTAAGGAGCCATTCATTGATCTCGGAGAGCTTGAACCGCGCGAGCCTTCCGATGCGATAAAAGGGTATCTCTTTCCGCTCGACCAACGCATAAAGGGTCGACTTCTTGATACCGAGGTACTGAGAGAGCTTTCCGACGTCCCAGAGCTCGTCCATGTCGGCCCCTCAGTATGGCGTCGGAAGCAGGTAGCGCAGGGTGATGCGCGCCCTTCGATGGCCCATCTCCCTGCTCACTTTCTTGAGCGCCTGCTCTTCGGACAATCCGTGGTCTCTACAGGAAATGAACCGTCTTTGGGCGAAATTCCAGCGCAGACCATGGGTGCCGTGGTAATCCTGACAGCTCTCACGGGCTGCCCTAACAACGGCGCGCCGGTAAACTTCCGCATTGATCTTGAAAGGGTCTCCGGCCCTGATGGCTCTTGCCAATGTTCCATAGGTGGGAAGGGAGACAAGTATGTCCCGTTCGAGGCCGCCCTTGCAGTGGATGAGATGAATCTTTCCCATTATAGCGCCGGTTAGCCCGTCTTCTTCCTCCCCCAGAAGCTGCACTTCTTTGATGAGTGATACCTCCCGCACGCGGGCGCCGCCCTCATACTGGAGGCAGGCGATGAGGCGAAGGGGCTCGCGGGCGATGGCGTGGATAAGGGCGGGAGGGTCGACGTAGGCGCGGGGAAGGTGGTCCTGCTTGAGGGCCCTTACGGCTTTTGCCAACTCGCCGATCACCGGCCTGAAGGAGGGAACAGCCATGCCTCGCAGGCGCAGAGCCTTCTCAAATTTCATGATAGCCGCTGTGTGGAGCCGATAGGTGCTCCGGGCCACTCCCTCTTCTATCTTCGATGACAGATAGGCCCGCACGTGTTCCTGGGTGAGGTCGTCAATCGAGTTCAGACCGTGGAGGTGCGCGTGGCGCCCGAGCTGGTGCCAGACGCCAAGGTAGGCGTCTGCCGTCTCGAAGCTGTAAATCGTGTGCGCCTCGCCCATCTCCTTCCAGGAACTGATGCCTTTCTCCCGGGCACGGAGCTTTGCCTCGTGCTTGCTGACGCCGGGCGTGAATACGCCGCTCTTCAAGAACAACTGCTGTATCTGAAAATGGATAGAGCCTTTCTTCATAGTAGTCTCCTCTTTTCGTTGTACCGGCTTTCTTCGATCCGCCGGCTCGGATCATCTTGGGTCCATCCAGTGTTTTTTTGAAGTGGCCACCGTCCACTTCCACGGCTCGTTTTTTCAAAAATGGCTGCCCGTGAATAACCGCGGGGAGAACCGGTACAGCCAGAGATACGGAATTCGTATTCATTGGAATGCTCCACTAGTCAGTGTGCGCTGACAAGCGCACACTTTAGGTCTACTCTCTCCGATCCCGTAAATCCCTTGATGCTTCCCTCTTTCTCGTGCGATACTGCCTTTTGTGTAGTACACACACTTGAGCACGAGGAGGGATCAATGGACTACGATCTGGAGATCATGGAAAGATCGGGCTTCACCGCCGATTATCGCCAAATCCTTGCCCGGTACTACGGAGCACTTCCGGAGCAGGCGAGGATACACGCCCACCGGATGTGCCTCGGCAAGGATCAATCGGCCGAAGAAACCTATAAGGGGTTGTTGGAAGCCCTCCATGCCATGAAGCTTTCCGAGTCGCGTCGCGGGGAGCGCGACGAAGAAACGGAAAGGCTGGCAACAGCCATCAGGCTATGGAGGGTCAAAGGAGCAAGGCGAAGTAAACCGAACGTCAAGACGGCTTTCGTTCGCCTGCATTATCACGAGCTTAAGGACCTCCGCGAGAAGGGCTTAAGCTGGCGCGAGATTGAAACCTACCTTTCTGACACACACAAGATCAAGATAGGCTTCTCTTTTTTGAGAAAAATCTTCACGGACGCGACATATGAGCGCCAGTTCGGGAAGCGTCCCGAATAGGGTGGGGATTGTTTCAGCGCCCCTCGTGTTACCGCTCCATACGTCAGTCTGTCTTCGCACCTAGTGCGTGCGGTTTGCGCTGCCCCGCAAGAGATCCTCTTCCTGCGGCTAATGAGTGTATCCTCCGCATGATGCATCACAAAGCATTTTACCTTGAGACCTTCCTGGCCTCAGCGTTAATCGCCCATATGGGCGTTGGACAAAACACTTCATTACTGTGAACGGATTTGTCGAGTTTGGTCTCCCTGATTTCTCAGAGTGTTTGGGCTTCCCAAGACGTCTGGGAGATTTCGGTAAGCCTAATAAAGATACTAATCTAAATATTTTATGTCATACCTGAACGGGCGTTGTCAAGAAATTTATTGGTCAGCGGCGCAGTTTTTGTCATGGTTTTTGGATATTTACGCCGGAGTGGCCTGCCGATAATAGTGACTGCCTTACCGTGGTTATCGTATTCCAGATTATTTGTCCCTGTAATAGCTACGAGGAATAGGCGGCGCATCTCTGAGCGTTCTTTCCAGTTTCTTTCTGAAGTCATCCATGAATTTCTGCCAATCGTTAGGCGCTATTGCTTTCGCCTGTTCCAGTTCTGTTTTTAATACATTGTAGTTTCTCGCCGCATTCAGATGCGCTACAGATCTGTTTGGGAGTTTCAGGAACGTTTGAAGGCTCTCGGAATGTTGGCCCCAAGCCACTACTGCAACAAGTTGTCGCAGTAGTGGCCCGTTGTCTTTGCCACGGGATTCTGCTTCTTCATATCCCCATGCCCCGAGAGCTAACCAACAAGAAAAGCTCAACGGCGGGCAATGAATTACCCCGCCGCAAGCAGCGGGGTAATTCATTCCAGGCTGAACCGCATGCTTCTCGTCTATTACAACCCAACAGATTCCGAGCTTCTTGGCAGCAAGCAGCACGTCCGGAGCACCTGCTCTACGAGAAGGGCGTCCGGACCGCCTTCGTTGGCAGTCGGATCGAATGCAATGAGTCGGCCGCTGTCGTCGACGTACTCTGCGCCTCTCCCCGTCCAGTACAATCCGAGGCCCGCCACCAGCTCGCGCGACGGGAGACGGAGGGCGAAGCCTTCGTCAATAGAACAGTCTAAACCACCCCTTTTGCTCGAATATTCCAAGACAGCCGCTATCACCTTCGCCGGGCATCCTCGCGGTAGCCGATGTATGTTTCATCGAAATGGCCGAAGCGCTCTGTGGTCCATCCCATGTTGAACACGCGCCACAGGATGTAACGCTGCACAAGCCGAGGGCCGAAACGTGGTCGAAGCTCGCCGGCCTCCTTATCGCTCAAGATATTCTCAAGACGTCGAGCATGCTCCTCTGTCAGAACCGACTTTAGTACTGCATGGGCAGCATTTTTCTCCTCTTTTGCCCTTTCTAAGTCTGGATCGTCCCTATTACTATCTTCAACCTCGGAAAGTGCATCACTGCCGATTGTTCATCTCGGACAACTTTTCGAATTTGGACTTGGAAGCTATTCCGGAAGAACCGTGTGACTTCATCTTCGGCTACCTTGAATGTTCCCCAGGCAGATTTTTCGTCAGCGGATAATTCTTCAAGGAGGACAGTGAGGCGCTCGTCAGGAGACTGCCATATCGGCTCGTCTATCCCCAGCGGCAGCCACTCCGAATTGCTTCCAATCACGTAATGCGCGAAGTCATCCTCCATTACGGAAGCGCCGATACGGTTCCACGCCCATGTACGATCGCGATCACCGCTCGAGCCTGTGGACCAGTCGGGCAGGAGCGGCTTAATTTCATCTTTTGACGGGATGACGGGCCACTCGCTAGTATACAGGACGGAGGACGAATATTTTTCTCCACTACGTCGAGGTCGGCGCCAAGGTAAATTGCACGCTCGACAACGCCACGAGCATAATCCCGCAAGAGGATATGGGCCTCCTTGCCTGATTGCCAAATCAAGGCGAGAAGGGATATCTTCAACGGCTGAGCAAATGAAAGGAGTGGAGGAGTTCGGGTTTCGCTTAATCCCGACGACCGGGCGAAGAGGTGCGTTTTTGCAACTCGGTCCATCGTGGACAGGTCACCAGGTGGTCGTTCACCATGCCCGCTGCCTGCATGAAGGCGTAGCAGATCACGCTGCCCACAAACTTGAAACCCCGCTGCCCGAGCTCCCGTGACATGTTGTCTGATTGCTCCGAGCGGGCGGGCACCTGCGACATGGCTTCCCAATGGTTGACCAGTGGCGCGCCGCCGGTAAACTGCCAGATAAACCGCTCAAAGCTGCCGAACTCGTCCCGGACCTTCAAGAACGCTTGCGCATTGGTCACGGCCGAGCGCACCTTGGCGCGGTTCCTGA
>JBEKJU010000053.1:0-27761 GCA_050011095.1 Syntrophorhabdales bacterium | reverse complement strand
CGTCGGCCGTGCGAGCCTTGGACAACAATTCTTTCGCCCTCTCCAACAGCTCTCTGCCTCGCGGTCTTCTCGCCATATACTCACCTCCTCGGGGGTAAGTATATTATATCATATTTGAATTATAAATGGAATAAGACGCATGGCCCGAATGTCAAAGGTGTCTGAAAGGTTGACATAATTTACCCGGCGACAATTAATAGACTATAAAAAGATCATAAGTGCAGGGATCGTCAGCTTCTTCTCCGAAACGAACCTGACAAGGCACATCCCGGGGCAGGGGCTTCCCCTCTTCATGGAAGAACCGATCGCGATCATCGGGCCTTTCCAGAGATGCGGGTGAATGCGCCCGCATCTCAAGACGGCTGAAACGGAGGGAAGCGCCGGTGGGCGCTGTTGTGGTCCGCGGATCGACGGGCGTTCGCAGATGGCGGAATGCCCATATTTCACATCCCAAAACAAGGGGACGCCTTAAGGACCCCGCGCAACGGATAGCCCTCTCTATGGCGAAAAGGCCGCCGGCGTCGTGGGCGACGCAAGGGATGAACGCGACGAGCTTCCGAAGGGCTGCCTATCCGCGCGGCGCACGATCGGAAGCGACGCGTCAATATCCCGGAACAAGAATGGAGGAAAAAACAGACCGCTACTCTTCGCTATCGAAGCCGTCGTCCTTTCCGCAAGACAGAAAGTTCACAACCGAGGCCCGCGGAACCCTGACGGACCTGTTTAATTTGACGCTTTCCATTAGACCCATATCACACCAGCGGTATATCGTCTTGGCGGACACACCCAAAAAAGCCGCGACCTCTGCCGGCTTCAACAGCTTCCTGTCCGGCATGCCATCCATCAGCAGCTCAATGTCTCTTGCCATCCAACTCCCCCCGATAGTCAAGCAAAGTTCCTTCCCTGCTTGCGTTATGGATCGTCCCAAAATGTAGCAAAAGCCACTAAACAACGGTCCCATGGTTCACGCCTCTCGAACCTCTTGACGCATCACCATCGCAAACCGGATAAACGTGTGGATTTAGCGGATCACTCCTGCCGACCTCCACACGAACCGGAGTGCTTCATTTCGCCATTGCCTCCCGCATCCGCTTGCGATGCGATTAATGAGACTGGACGGGGATAGGACACTGGACAATCCCCATTGACACAAGACAAATCGTTTTCGCCTTCCGCCCGAACGGGTCGTCACCGGCGCCGGCAGCCGATGCCCCCTTTCCGCCTCGCATCCATCATTCGCCGATCGGCTCGCCTCTGGCTTGGGGCCGAGCAGGGTCCCCACGGCCGGAAGGCATCCCTGGGTCTTTACGCCTGTCCGGTGTCGGGCAGGAGACCTCCCCTTTCTACATCCCTCATATATAGACTCCCGCATTCGGGATATTCTTCCCCCTACCTTCGGACCGTCCTCACCTTTCGCCGATCCCTGCTTCCCGCGCAGGGTTGCGGCCGTTTGGTACCCGCCGGGACCGACTAAATGTTGTATTGTTCGCTCCAAACGGTGTAAAAATTAGGGTCATCGATTTTTTTGAGCAGGGAGAGGTCCGAACGATGAGATGAGAGAAGATAAGTGGTTCACCATGTTCGTGATCTCGGCGCTGCTCCACGTTCTCATTCTCGGCGCCCTCAGCATCCCTTCCAGGAAATCGACGAAAAGGATCGATCTCACCTCCTATTCGGTCAATCTTGTCGGTGATATCGGCGATATAGGGGGTGGTGCAGGCCAGGCCGCGAAGCAGGCCGGTGCCGCAGTGTCGGGGACCACCAGCGAGGCCGACCAGAAGACGAGAAGGACGATACCGGCGAAGGCAGCGCCAAAGGCCCGGCCTGCGCCGCCGATCACAAAGGCGCGGATCCCGGTGCAGACCACCCAGAGGGAGCAGCGGGCGATAGTGCACGCCAACAAACGGCCGGTCGCGCAGGCGGAAAAAAGAGAGGTCTCGGAACATCCCATAAAAAAGGCACGGATCCCGGTGCAGACCACCCAGAGGGAGCAGCGGGCGATAGTGCACGCCAACAAACGGCCGGTCGCGCAGGCGGAAAAAAGAGAGGTCTCGGAACACGCGACGAAAGATGAGATCCGGGGCCTCGACGAAAAAATAAGGGGGATGAAGAACCGGACGCCCTATCTGGACGTGTCGGGTGCAGGGGAGGGAGGCAAGGGACAGGGGACGGGCGGGGGTCTTCCCGTCGCCGGTCCGGGAAGGGCCGGGTCCGCCTCTGATCCAGCCCTTCAAAGGTACATGGCGGAGGTATGGGAAAGGATCCAGGATGCCTGGCATACCACACCGGGGCATTCGTTCAAGGCAAGCCTCGAAACCGTCGTATCCATCAAGATAGGCAGGGACGGACGTATTCTGGACATGGATATCGAACATCAGTCGGGCAGCAGGGTCTTTGATGAGGCCGTGCTCAGAACACTCCGGTCCATCCGTGAACTGCCGGCCCTGCCCTCCTCCCTCAACGAGGATTCCATCGACATCGGCTTCAACTTCCACCCGCCTATTCACGCGCGGTGATCTTCGCACGACACCACTCGGGCCGGACCGCCCTTTGTCCCGGCTTTCTCTCACGGGTCCGCGAAAAACACTTTATTCTTCCGTTTTCCCCGAAAAATATGGTAACTTTGCCATTTGGAGCAAGAAGGGGGAGAAGACATGAGAAAGACATCCAGAATAGTGACCGTTGTCGGCGGCGCCAAGGTGATCGAGGTCACCGCGGAAGAGATCAAAGGCAGCACGCCGGAGAGATATTACTATGTCCATGGCGAGAGATATCAAACCTTGCAGGAGGCGAGGGAGGCAGCAAGAGGGTTTTCCGAGGAGGAGCCGCAGCAGCACGTCTTGAATGCCTGATACCGAGTCTCTTATCTTCGCCACATCTTTGTTGTCGCATTAAAGCCCTCCTCAACGTGCAATTGTTGGGGTTCAGCGCCCTCTCCGCAGGCGAAGGCTATGGAGCCACCCCGCTCAAAAGAGTTGAACTACCGGGGTTCAGCGCCAACGCCCGCACGCGCACTCCCCCACCACCCCCTTAAGCCGCCTACGCTGCGGGACACCCACGCCGAAGGCGTGGGTGGTGCCAAAGATAAGCGAATAGGTATGAGCCGGTGGACGCGGCCGTCTTGAAGCCTTGCGGACTTCACCATCCTGTAGCCTCATCTGCCGCGCCTCCCGCGCCGCATACAGCCGGTATGTCGAGCTTCCATCCATGCCCGTAAAGAACAAAGAGGGCCCGGCCCTTATCCGTCAGTCTTGGCTTTTTGGAGAGCATCTCTCCTATCGGTGTCAGCCCGTATTCGACGGTAAAGGCCGCCTCACATACCTTTTTTCCAAAAAAGCCGGATCTTTTGCTGATCGACGAAACCCTGACATCCCTCACCTTCGCTATTTCAAGGTTCCAGAACTTGCTGCCGAAGGGTGTTCCTTCGCCGGCATTGATAAAATAGGGTCTGAGTTTGCCGGTAACGCGGATGTTCCTTGCAAAACCCTGTGGGATCGTCACGTAGCCGGCCTTCCGTAATAACGAGAGGTCCCGGTACGAGAGGTACACGCCGCTGATATTATCGATGTAGCTTCCCGCCTGAACGTCTTCCACGAAAACGGCGGCCAGGGGCGGCAGGCTATTTCTGAGCATATTAGCGGCTTTCCTCTGGGAGAGGTCATTTCCGCAACCGGCCCACAAGAGAAACAGGAAAAGAAGGAAAGACAACCTGACACAGATGGGTTCAAGGCCCTTCACGGTTCCTCCTGTCCGCCCGGCGGTTGCTTCCTTCGTTTCTCACGCTCGATTTGACGCGAACATTGTCGACCGACCCATGCTTTCCGCCGCCCTTTCCATAAGATACGTCTATCTCCTACCTGTCGGCCCCGCCTTTGTACCACGGGAAGGCGCGTATTCCGGTCGAGCCCGGATGTTCCCGCCTGAGCCTTTCGGGGTGTATGACCGATAGAGCGGCCAGGTAAAAACCTTCGCCGACAAGGTGGCCGTGCGACGGTGTGCCCTGCCGGGCGATAAGCGATTAAGCAGCACCGCCATTGCCTCCCCTCGGTCAGTGCGCACTACCGTCTCGCTGCTCGTGCGAGGGACAACCGGGATAAAACTCATCAGAGGGCAGGGTGGCACTCAATGACGTGCGGTAAAATCTCTATATGGTGACGCCTTTTGACGGTACTGAAGACGGCGCAAGGGTGCGCTTGAAACCACCCTTTGTCCGCGACGCCGCCTTGGCCCCCGCCCCATCGGTCAAACCCCACTGCAACCGCCGACGAATTGCGCTCTTGAAAGGCTCCAGGAATGAGGCCGCTTCCTCACGCCCGAAGAGCCTCCATACTCGGCTGCAGGACGTTCGTCTGATAGTCTGCCGCTTCCTCACGCCCGAAGAGCCTCCTCATAATCTGAATGTTTATCATTAACGCTCACAACACGTCTACGACTCATATCGCGAATGGCGGGAACGGCAAAAAATATAGCGAGAGACATGGTCGTGAGGAGACCTTCCTGGAAAAGGCCTGCCCGGATATCCCGGTCTTATTCCGATTCGACCGGCCGTTTCCGGAAAGACCCGTGCCGCCCGTTGGTGCGGGCCGGGTCTTTCCGGACCTTCGAGTCAGCGGCGGTGGCGACGATGAAGAGTATTGAACATGGTCGCGAATCATGCTATTTTAACAGCACGTGCTATTTGAGGGTGACAAGGGGTATCCTAAAGGATAGTCCGGACCTTCGAATGTCCAAACCCCTGTGGGGCTGTAGCTCAGCTGGGAGAGCGCATGACTGGCAGTCATGAGGCCGAGGGTTCGATCCCCTTCAGCTCCACCAATATTTTCAAGTACTTACGAGTCATTGCCGGACGCTCTTCAACCAGATTGTCATAAAATTGTAGTACCACCCTATTCTCCCGCCGCCCGTTTCCTGGCCCTTTTCGGGGTGCGCTTCCCGTCGAGGGCCACCACCACGTCGCGGAGCGAATCCACGGAGAAGTGGGTGTAGCGACGCAAGACCTTCTCCGACTTGATGCCCATCAGCTCGCCTATCTGCCTCGAGTTTTTACCCGCCTGACCAAGCCTGGTGCCGAAGGTATGCCTGCCGCCGTGGAACGTGAAGCAGGGCACGATGCCCGCCCCTGCTTCGTTTGCTTTCAGCACGGCGGTCTTGCACTCCTTCTGGACCCTGCGGGCCTGGTACCTCCCTCCGTCGGAATCAGGAAAAACATACGCGTCCCTGCCGGGGTTGCCCGCGAGTCTCCGCGCGCGCATCCCCCACAGCGTGTCGTTCAAGGGCAGGGTCCGCGCCTCGTGATTCTTCGTCTTGAAGACAGAGACGGTCCGATTGCGAAGGTTCACCTGAAAAACCTTCAGATCGAGCACTTCGTGCTCCCTCAATCATCTACCCCCGGCAAAGCCGGGGGTTTGTTAAAACCGTGAACCGCTCAAAGCGGATCAATAGTGCGTGAGTCGCCTGAAGGCGACTATTTGTCTTTCGCGAACAGCCTCATCTGGTCGAGTTTCTTGTCTGCCTCCTCCTGAGTCTGGATGTACTCTCGTATCGCTGACTCGTCTAATCCTATGGTCGACACGCAGTATCCCCGAGCCCAGAAGTTCTGCCCTACGAAGTTGCGCTTTCTTCCGCTCATTCTTGCCACGTAGATGGCGCTCTTCCCCTTGATAAACCCTACCACCTGAGCAACGACATATTTTGGGGGAACCGAGAGCAGGACGTGGACATGATCCGTTACGAGTTTTCCCTCTACCACCTCACTCTCCTTCTGTCTCGCCAGTTCTTTGATGATTGGGCCGAGTTCTCTTCTGAGCTTGCCGTAGAGCACCTTCTTCCGATACTTGGGAATCCAGACCACATGATACTTGCAATCCCAGACCGTATGACATAAGCTCTGAATATCTTCCATTGAAAGCCTCCTTAATTCCTGCCAACCTTCGAACGGTTCACGGATATAGGAGGCTTTCCTATATATTCCCGGAATTGTCAAACTCCGGGAGTCCCCCGGCAGAGCCGGGGGTTTACCTTAATGAAATTATTTCTCCGCCATTCTTCTGCGATTTTTTCCAGTAAATATCTCACATCGGTTATCCACAAGTGCGCGTAACCTGTTAATTTGACTCGTATATTGGCTTTTCATCTCAATTTTAGGATGCAGAATTCAAGTCTGACTCCCCTCCCCTATCATTATCAAATACCAAGCGAAAGCAATCATCTTCAGCCGAAAACCTCATCCTACTCCCTGACGGCTATCCCTACATGGTTAAATTTCTTGATCACGCCTCACCCTCCGCGTGACAACGCTGGATCCCTGCAACTATCCCTCATTCCGATCCACCCGTGACGACACCCGGCACACTCGTCAGGACTATCTTCACATTTATTGTCTGTCTTGCCATTCGCCCCTCTGCATCGAATTCCAAACTGCTTCCTCCCTCTACTTCATTCAATTCTCTCTGCCTTTCAGTCGTCGCGCTCCCACGTGATCCAGCTCACCAGCGTCTGACCTGCATCGAGGATGGGAGGAGTCTTAAGCACGAGGAACCTGCCCGAGAACTGGTAGAATCGCTTCTGATCGCCGCCGACCCATTCGGGGATAAGGCTCATGGTCGCGTGATGCGTGACGGTTCCCTCTTTCTCGTCAATTGTATAGGTGCCGCAATAGGCGATATAGCCGTCAAACGCCACTGTAATATCCTTGGGAGAGTGACTCCCGATGGCCGGCCTGCCGGGGCGCATCAACTGGGCGCACATCCGGCCCTTGTCGTACATTATGATCCCCACGGGGTCCTTCCCGAAAGGCCAGTACGCCACCTCTCCGGAGGATTTCTTCGCTTCAATGGAGATCAGCCTCCACGTGCCGAGCAATTTGCCCTTGACGCTGTCCTGGGCGAGTAGATACGCAGGCCCTGTCATCATGATAATGAGACAGACAATTACCCAACATACCGATCTTTTCGATCTCATCTCCGTCCCTCCTTATTCGGGTCGTGTTGCGGACCCTTTCCGTCCTCACCAAGACGGCCTGCGGGCCGCCACGCGGCCGTGTCCCGCATCTTCAGCGCGCCAGCAAGTGAATGCCCGCTGCAGCGCTGGCCTATCCCCGCTCATTGTACGACCTCTAGAGCTAATCTTCCTGCTAAATATCCTTTGTTGGGCATAACCTCCGGGGCCGGCGGTTTATGCTCTAAGGACCTGTGCGGCCTGATCGTATTGTATTCCCTTCTCCAGTTCTCGATCAACACCTTGGCATCAAGAAGGGTGGCGAAGATCTCCCCGCTTAAGAGTCCGTCCCTGAGTTTTCCCGTTGAACGATTCAACGTAGCCATTGTAGAGCAAGGTGGTTTTCATGGGGTCGAGCACTGGGCACGAGGTTATAGGCGACCCGACCATGGCAGATGCCCTGCTCGACAGACTTGTTCACAACGCTCATAAGATCACTCTCAAGGGGGAATCCATGAGGAGGAGAAAAGCTTACATTGACTCAGAAGGAAGAAACGATGTAACGTAGGACACTGGTCACCGTCGCCGTAATGGCTCCGACGGAAAGGGTGGTCGCCTTCATCATAATGGCGGTCGGATTGCCCCGGAACAGGCGGTCGGGCTTGGATCATAACACGCGGTCGACTTCGTCGGAATACCCAGGCCCGGGCTTGGGAAGCGGCTCATGCGGAGGACAATGTGTGGGACCTGGTTGCACAATGATCCCCACCCTGTCTCCCATCTTTTTTTCAACCTGTGGGTGACGCTGTTGTGCAGTATAGGGCATAGCCGAACGCCCGACCTCAAGAGACCTTCATTGCCCAGTCGGGAAGACGACCGGAAAATCACAGGACTGGTGGAGGCGACCCTATCACCGGTGCAGCAAGAATAGGAAGGAGGTTTGATATGTTGAAGAGAGGAATATGGATGGCGGCGGTGGTTTTCTTGGTGTGCGCTATCGTGACGGGTTATGGGGGAGTCAACGACTGCTTCGCCTCGCAAAAGAAAAAAACCACTGGCAAGAAAACTGCCCAAAGCCAAGACGGAAAAAAAGTCTTCGATGCCCATGATACCGGCGTTCGCTATCATTTTAACGATACGGACATGGATTTCAACTTTGGCACACTGGTTCTCGGCTCAACGGTGAACCATGGCGTCGAGATCGGCGAGGCTTTCTACGCGGCCTCTCAAATAAAGGACGGCGACGCCGCAAGCTGGCAGGAAGAATGGTTCAAGTTGGCGCGTCTTGCCGAGGCAAGGGGCGAGAAATCCCTGGCTGACGGCCACAAGGTGAGCGCCCGCGATCAGTTGCAGCGTGCTTCTTACTATTATCGCATATCGCTCCTCGCAATGTTGCCGAATGATCCGCGTCTTAAAGAAAGGGCGCTTAAGAGCCGAAGCCTCCTAAAGAAGGCCGGAGAGCTATTTGATCCGCCCATGGAATATTTCGAGATTCCCTTTGAAGGGACGGTGCTTCCGGGATATTTCCGTAGGGCCGCCGTAGGAACAAAACCTGCGAAGACCCTCATTATGATCGGCGGCGGCGAGACCTTTGCCGAGGATCTCGTGTTCTATATTGCCCCCCAGACCTATGACCGCGGTTACAACTTCATGACCGTTGACCTGCCGGGGCAGGGGCTCCTTCCGATGGAGGGGAAGCCATTCCGCCCGGACATGAATGTTCCCATGAAGGCGGTCGTCGACTATGCCCTCAGCCGTCCCGATGTAGATCCCAACCAACTGGCCTCCTACGGATATAGCGGCGGCGGCGGCTTCGTGCCCCAGGCCGCGATGTACGACCGCCGAATTAAGGCGATTGCCATGAGTTCGGCCGTCGTTGACGCCTATCCCCTTTTCTCCACAATGCCGGTAGTCCTGGCATCAAAGAAGGAAATCGCGTCCTGGACGACCTTCCACGGCAACATCGTCAAAGCAATTTGCTGGCGCTGGGGCGTGCCGATGGACAAGCCTTCCGGCCTTGCAGAGGCCAATAAAGGCTACACCTTCGACCCGGCCAAAATCACCGTTCCGGCCCTGCTCATCATTGGTGAGGGCGAGTACAAAAGTGCGGAGGTCAAACGGCAGCAAAAGGTCTGCATGGACAACTTTCCCAACCCCATGAAGAAAAAGGTGATCACGCCGATGAACGAAGGCGCGACAAACCACTGCGTTATGGAGAACCGCAGCCTTGTGAGTCAGGTGCTCTTCGATTGGCTGGACGATGTCTTCAAGTAGAATGACTTGGAGAATTTCATGACGACAAAATGTAAGGTGCTCTCTCTCGGGCTATTGATGGTGGTTCTAGCCGGGTGCACATCGATAGGCCCCGGCTCAGTTTCCCGCGACCGTTTTGACTACAACGCATCGCTCACCGAATCATGGAAGCGCCAGATCCTTCTCAACATTGTAAAAATGCGTTACGTTGAGCCTGTATTCTTTGTAGATGTGGGGCAGATCGTGGCCGGTTACAGCCTGGAGACGGATGTCAACGCGGGAGGCTCCGCCACCGTTTCCAGCTTTGACACCACATCGATCCAAGTCGGTATGGCAGGCAAATACACTGACCGGCCGACCATTACCTACGTACCTCTGACCGGCAACGCCTTCATCAAGAGTCTAATGACCCCATTTACTCCGGAGAGCATGATGTCTGCCATTCAGGCCGGTATGCCCGCGAACATGATCTTCAAACTGGGAGTCGCTTCAGTCAACGGTCTCAGGAACAGATCCGCACCCACTACGGGGTTTCGCCCGGCAGAGCGCAAATTCCTTCGGGTCGTTGAAATCATACGCAGTCTCCAGGTCGCCGGTGCTATCAGCTTGAGAACTATCAAGGACAAGGACAACCAGGCGAGCACCACCATTTCTTTCTGGTCAAAGGGCGCCCCGGCTGAGGTCTCTGTGCAGGTGCGTGAGTTGTGCGACCTGCTTGGACTGGACCCCAGAGCCGAGCAATACAGGCTTGTCTACAACCACTTATCTGATAACAACCAGGAGATAGCGATGCAGTCATTCACGTTGATGCAGTTTCTGTCCTTCCTGGCAGCACGGGTCGAAGTACCGGGGAAGGACGTAAGCGAAGGACGGGCAAGCCCTGGGGTCCTGGAAATGAGAAATACAGATGACAAAGAAGGGTTCGTAGTTAAATGTTCGGACAGCAAGCCACAGGATGCATACGCGTCTGTCCGGTATCGCAATAGCTGGTTCTGGGTTGACGATCGGGACCTGGAGGCCAAACGAGCCATATCCTTTATCATGCTGGTTTTCACCCTCGCTGACACGGACAAGCACGAATCGTTGCCCCAGATCACGATCCCAGCCCAAAAATAAGGTGAGGGCGTGGCTGCGCGAAGAGCCGATTCTGTTGACGTCTTAAGAGCCTTAGCTCTCATCGGAATGGTATATGCCACTATCCCACATCTCTTTCGAGCGGAGAGGAAAGGGACGTGATGCTATATTTTTTTTCAAATCACCTGTTGGACGGTGATTGTGGGGCTTCATGGTTTGTCTTTTTAGTCGGACTATGCCAACTTTTATCCGTCAAGAAACACGACACGGGTCAAGATAAGAATGTACGCAGAGTTATTGTCCGCGGCATGGCAATCTTTGTCGGGGAGCTGCTGTTTTTGCTTGTTATTCAAGGTTATCGAGAACTTTGGGACTGGGACATTCTGACTTTTATCGGCGCGATGACCATAATATTGCTTTTTTATCACAAAGTCCCGTCTTGGGCGATTCTTCTGTTTTGTGCGGCAGTTCTCTTTATAACACCGTGGCTTCAGGGCATCCATCCGAGGAATTACGGCGCCTTCGCGCGGAAGCTGAAGGTCTATGCGCTCGGGGAAAAGCTGATGGACTTTAATGATGCGATACGCTCCATGACATTTCTGCCGGCCGAGAAACTCGGCATGCAAGGCAGGGGAAAGAATAAATGACCCTGCTGCTTGCAGCAGGGTATCCAAGACAACGAGCGGAGCGAGTCTTTGAGCAGGGGGCGACCGCGGGGTACCCACACAGTGGGTCGCGCGAAGTGGGTGTCCCAATAATTGCCGGCGGAGCGAAGCGGAAAAAGATTCTCCCTGCAGCAAGCTGCAGGGAATCCGCAAGTTGAAAAGGGGGTATTCGCCGATGGTGCCGTGCTCGATCTAAAACACGCTGGCTGACCGTGCGACGTTTGAAAAACCGACAGAGTACGCCGAAGGGGCCGTTCATGTGCTTGTAAATGGCGTCCTTTCCATTGAAGATCGCAGGCTGACAGGTCAGCGTGCGGGGCGGACCTTGAAGGGACGCGGGATACTCGGGAGCAATTGATGCTCAGGCCCAGTTCGATCTAACACAAATTGGAGGAAGACGCCTTATGAAAAACGCTATCCACCTGTTCTTATCACTGCTTTTTATGCTGGCCATCTACGTCTCCATTTCCACGGCCCAAAGCATAACCATAACCGAATCAGGGGGCGCGCCGATGGTGCCGGGGGCAGCAGCTCCGTATGTGAACCTGCCTGATCCTGATCCACTACCACCAACGCCCTTTGGTTCTCTTCCCTATCCTTCTATTGCTCCTGTCAAGCTTTTTGACAATTTCTATTTTGTCGGTACGACCGCAGTAGGCGCATTCGTAATAGATACAGGCGACGGATTGGTCATGCTTGATACCGGCATCGGTAAGGATGATGCGGCAAAAATGACGGAGGATATGAAGAAGCTGGGGCTCGACCCGTTTAAGATCAAGCTGATATTGATATCACACGAACATTTTGACCATTATGGCGGCGTCCGGTATCTTAAAAAGAGTGTTTGTCCGAATGCGAAGGTAGCTATGAGCTTAATAGGGTGGAATCTGTTGCAGACTGTCCCCCTGGAAGCGGGTTACATCAATCCAAGGCCGGAAGCGGTTGACATTTATCTGACCGATGGAATGAAGATTAAGATGGGCAATACGACCTTCCAGATTATCGCCACTCCGGGCCATAGCGCGGGATGCATGTCCTTCATCATTCCAGTAACGGACCACGGCGAGGCCCATATGGCAGGTATTATGGGTGGAACCGGCGTCTGGGCTACCCAACATGAAACCAGACTGTATAAGGCTTCAATTGAGTATTTTAAGGCATTTGCTGTGGCAGCAAAATGCGATGTCGGCCTTGGAGTCCATTCTTTAGAGTCAGATTTTGCGGCGGTTCGTGTCCGTAAGCCTGGCGAAGCCCATCCGCTGGTTATCGGGACAGGAAAATTTGATACTGTGTACCTTCAGAAATATAGGGACCTCTATCAATACGTGCTTGACTCGGGAAAGATGCAGCCTTATCCGGGCGTTGTGGCTCCCCCGGGGAGTGAACCTGCGAAACGGTAAGCTAAAATGACTACGTGGAAAGGTGAAGAAAAAGGCATCATGAAAAGATTTGCCTGCCAATTCCTATTACTGCTTATTGCGCTGACCCTGTGTGTCTCCAGCGCGATGGCCCAAAACATTCAACCATCAGGCAAGAAAGTTGGTCTGGATAAGCAAGGGAATGCCATCTACCAGGTTCACGCGAATGGTATAGAAATAGGGTACAAATTGATTGGCTCAGGTCAACCGCTCGTCATGATCATGGGGACAGGTGGGACGATGGATCAGTGGCCTCCAGAGGTCATCGAAGCGTTATCAAAGAAGTATCAACTGATCATACCGGACAATCGGGGCATGGGGTATACCACGGCTAATGACGCAACGTTCACCTATAGATTGTTTGCCGATGATGTCGTTGGCTTTTTTCGTGCCTTGGGGGTGAAAAAGGCACATGTACTGGGGTTCTCCATGGGAAGCGCTATCGCACAACTCTTATTGCTGGAGTATCCGCAGCTATTTAATAAGGCAATTATCTGTGCAACCTCGACAGATGGAAGCAGGATTGCGCAAAAAACATCAGACGATCCAATCATTCTGCGGCAGATGGAAGCTTCAACCCATTGGAAAACCCCGCTCAACAGACTTCCCTTCATCACCAATCATGTTATAATCGTAGTCGGAACTTCGGATACCATAGTGGGGGTTGAAAGTTCAAAAACGTTGGCCTCAGCTATTCCGGGGGCGTGGCTGGTTCAATTCAGGAATGCAACACACCAGTTGATTTTTGAAGTGCCCACCGAATTCGTCAGGGTCGTCTTGACTTTCCTGGACATTAGCAGCACGGTTGAGGCGAGATAGCACCACTATCATGAACGGCAAGGGGCAGTGACCAGATACTCCTCACCGTCTCCGACAACGGTATCGGTCTCCCCGAGAGAGGTGGTGGCTCTACACCATGACAAACGCTGTCACGGGCCATGCGGTCTATGGAAAGAACCGGGGGTGGAGAAAGGCGGTCCCCTTCGCCCTCACTGAAAATCCCGTCTCCGATTATGCGGCCACCGAGCGGATAGAGCTCTTCAAGGCGATGGAAGAGGAGATGCATCGCAATTACGGTACAGGAAACCATGGAAAGTGACGTCCTCGCTTTCATCAAGGCGTGCGTAAGAGAGGGTCGAATACTCTGGACCTATCACGTCAACATGCGCCTTGAAGGGCGCTACATCGCCAGAGAGCAGATTCTCTCCGCCGTCGACACCTTCGAGAGGACTATCCCGACGATAAGTAGCTGCCGACCTGCCTTGTGTGGGCGAGGGCGGGCGACGATGTGATCCATATCCACGTTGCCCTTGACAGGGAAAATGATTATGTGAGAATCATTACCGCGTACAGACCGGCCCCCGATAAGTGGCTCGGCGATTTCAAAAGGAGGAAAAAATGAAGTGTCACCGATGCGGCGCCGAGATGAAGCACGTCAATACCGACCTTCCCTTCAAGGTGAGGGAGAACTCGATTGTCATCATCAAAGACCTTCCTGTCTGGCAATGTGGTAACTGCGGTGAATACCTCATCGAAGACGAGGTGATGACGAAAGTGGATATCCTCCTCGGTCGGGTTGACGCCTCGGCGGAGGTCGAGATTCTCAGGTACGCTGCCTGACAGCCAATCGCCAATCATGGAAGGCAAGAGCTTCATAAAGGTTCAATTCCCCGTCTCAAAGCTGTCGAAGGAGAGCTATAAATAACGAAAGGTTACAAACAGCCAGACCCTCACGGGGCTCGGGAAATGGTGGGGGAGAAAACCCCTCGTACTGGTGAGGGTGACCATCCTCGGCCTTTTGATGCCGGCAACCGATGACCCTGCAAAGGACCGCGAGATATTCCTCAAGGTCCTTACCATGGATGAACTAGGCCTGTGGGAGAGGAAGCTTTTTTTGAACCTTTATTGACCCATTCCGTTTCATGAGATAAAAAAGTTTGACTTCTTCAGTGTCTAAGCTATAATCGAATGAGGTGGCCCTTTCGGGGCCTTCTATTCACAGAGGGGGAAGGAGACCATGAATCGATGTGCATCGATCGTAACAGGGGTAATTTTTGTCATTGCTAGCGCCATGCCCGGCTTTGCGGGTTCCGAGAAGCAACTGGCCAAAGATAGGCCCGTGGGGAATATCGAAGCGGTCGCATTCTTCAACGGTCCCATGCCGACCGGCGTGACCGTTTCTCATACGGGCCGCATGTTCGTGAACTTCCCGCAGTGGGGAGACAAGGTCGCGTACACCGTGGCCGAGGTCAAGAAAGGAGAGACGGTTCCCTATCCCAACGCGAAGATAAACACGTGTGAAAAGGGAAACCAGAAAGACTGTTTTGTTTCGGTCCAGAGCGTCGTCGTCGATCCGAAGGACCGGCTCTGGGTCCTTGACACGGGAAGTATCCAGTTCGGCCCGACCACGTACGGGGGACCGAAAATGGTCGGCATCGATCTCAAGACCAACAAGGTGTTTAAGACTATCATCTTCCCCGAAGATGTAGCTCTAAAGAACACGTACCTGAACGATGTCCGGTTCAACCTCAAGAGAGGCACGGAAGGTTTTGCCTTCATCACCGACTCGGGAGCAAACGCGATCATCGTCGTGGACCTTGCCTCAGGCAAAAGCTGGAGACGGCTTGCCGACCACGCGACCACGAAGCCGGTGCAGGGGATGATCGCGATGGTTGAAGGACGGCCGCTCCTGCTCAACATACCGAATAAAAAACCGTTTCCCCTGGAGGTAGGGGCCGACGGCATCGCCATGAGCGCTGACGGCAGCAGACTCTATTACTCTCCCCTCACGTCCCGTCACCTCTACAGCGTGAGCGTCGATGCCCTCGTCGACCCGTCCATGACGGATGAGAAAGTGGCGGAGACAGTTAAAGACCACGGCTACAAAGGAGGGGCGTCCGATGGCCTGGAGTCGGATGCTGAAGGCCGTATCTACCTCAGCGACTACGAGCATAACGCCATCCACCGGATGATGCCCGATGGGAGCATCGAGACGATTGCCCACGACCCGAGAATGCTGTGGCCCGATACCCTTTCGCTGGGCTACGACGGTTATCTCTATTTCAGCGCCAACCAGATAGAAAGGCAGGCGGTTCACTGGGGAGGCAAGGATACCCGCGAGAAACCATATACCGTTTTCCGCATCAAGGTCGATGCGAAACCGGTCTCGTTGCGGTAGAGCGCAGCTTAATACCCATTCCACCATCCGGTGAAGGCAACCGGAATGTAATCTGCCTATTGAACATTTGCGCCTGTCTTCAATGGTCGACGAGAATGGAATGCTCTATCTCCTTGCTCAGCGGGTGGTCAGGCCCTTTCCGGGCCAGTTTGCAGACCGCGGAAGGGGTGAGTTCCAACGCGCCGGCTATTGCCGTGCCTCTCATCTCAGGATGAGGCCGGTAGGATAAGAGGCAATTCCCCTTGCCAGGGAGACGTCCCTTTGTTGTGCGGGACTCTTTATGGGTAACGGGTCGGTGACGCAACGTCCTCACTTCTGGCCGATCAACCTATCCATCATGAATCCCCTTGCCGGGGGCACGGTGTCTCTTGGGTACTATCATTGCACGCCTGTTGGTTGAAGTCTCTTTAATAGCCTACAGGCTAATCCCAAATTTTTCCCGGGTTCATGACATTATTCGGGTCGAGAAGTGCCTTGATCTTCTTCATCATGTCCAAAGCAACGGGATCAACAGCCTGTTTGAAAAACCTACGCTTCTCAAGTCCTATACCGTGCTCTCCACTTAGAACACCGCCCATCTCAGTGGCGGCTTGCATGATTTCTTCGAGGGCTTTCAGGGATCTCTCATAGAGATCTTTATCACCGATATCGGTAAGTATGGACGGGTGAAGGTTGCCATCACCTGCATGACCTAGGACAACGATGTCGAGCTTATACTTATCGGCCAACTGTTTGCATTTTCTGGTCAGCGCAGGCATTTTCCCTATGGGGACTGTCACGTCTTCAGTAAAAACGTTACGTGCCCTGCCGACGATAGATGCAAACCCGGCGCGTCTTGCCAACCAGTATTTATTGGCCTCTTCGGAATCCGGCGCCACCCTCACGTCCGCCGCTCCATGTTTTTTGACGATTTCCACAATCGTCTTCGCCTCTTTCTCTACCTGCTCAAGCATGCCATCCGTTTCAAATAGAAGGACCGCCTCCGCATCGGTTGGCAGGCCCAGATGCAGCATGTCCTCCATGCTGTTGATGACCCAATTATCGAGAAGCTCTATTTTGCAAGGGATCACTCCACTTTCAAAAACGCGAGAAACACTTTCACCCGCTTTTTCCACAGAATCGTATACGACCATTATCGTCTTTCTTGCCGGAGGAATGGGCCTGAGCTTCAGTTCCGCAACGGTGATCACACCTAGGGTTCCTTCGGAACTGATGAAAAGGTGGAGCAGATCATATCCGACGACATTCTTCAGTGTTCTGCCCCCGAGATGGGCAATCTCCCCCGTAGGCAGCACCACCTCGAGGCCCAGGATGTACTGTTTGGTCACGCCATATTTCAAGCAGCTCGGCCCGCCGGCGTTTTCAGCGATGGCACCGCCCAGGGTTGCCCCGAAGAAGCTCTGTGGGTCGGGCGGGAAGAAGAGGCCATCCTGGGCAAGCCTTGCCGTCAGGTCCTGCAGGATGATTCCCGTTTCGACCGTAGCACTGAGGTTTTCCTTGTCAACCCCGAGGACTTTATTCATTCTCGTAGTGCAGAGAACGATTCCGCCCATAACAGGAACAGAACCTCCACTCACGTTCGTACCTCCGCCTCGTGGGGTCACCGCTATTCTGTGAGCGTTAGCGACTTGCATTATGGCAGAGATCTGCTGGGTGTTTGACGGTACCACCACCACCTCGGGCTCGTGTATCCAATTTGTGGTGCCGTCGTAAGCGTACACCTTCAAAACCTCGGGTGCCGTAAGTACATTCTCCCTACCGGCAATTCTTCCAAGTTCTCGCAGTATTGCTTCCTTTAACACCGATGCTCCTCAGCGCTCGTGTCCAAAATAACTCTTAATGGGGTGATCCTTTATATATCCGGTAATCGTCTCTTGCCGAATCTTCCCTATTTCGCCTTCAACTTGCGGATTCCCTGCAGCTTGCTGCAGGGAGAATCTTTTTCCGCTTCGCTCCGCCGGCAATTATTGGGACACCCACTTTCGTGCGACCCACTGTGTGGGTACCCCGCGGTCGCCCCCTCTGCGGGCTTTGCCCGCAGAGACTCCTGCTCAAAGACTCGCTCCGCTCGTTGTCTTGGATACCCTGCTGCTTGCAGCAGGGTCATTTATTCCTGCCTTTTCCGCCCCTGCTCCAATGAGTGACCCCGTGTCTCACCCCCACTTTAAGGCTGTGCAAATTCATGTTGCACCAATGAGGAAAAACAGCGAAATTTCACCCCCGCGCACGCGCAAATATATCACACTGTGTCTGAAACATCAATAATGTATGTTACTTGGGGTCGTATAGGGTGTTCAAGACCGAACTGAGAAGTCAGGGTCAAACCCGGATGTCCTCATCCGAAGGTGAGAGTCACAAAACTCGACTCTCAAGGCAAGAGAACTAAAGCATTCCGCATGAATAATTCCCGTATAATGTTGTTATACCTAGACAATCCCCGAGGTTTGTGGTTACATATGGATTGTGGCTCCGAGATATGCTGCTCCCAATCCCGAGAACGCGTCCCTTCCCGATCCCCAGGCAACTCGGAAGGCCGGGAACAGAGAAACGGATCGGCCAGACAGAAGTCCGGGCCGATCGACACCCCGAGCGTATCGGTGTCGCTCCATGACTTTTATCGTCCATCCCCGCATGACACTCAAGGGGCGTCATCATTTTTTTGTCGTTTGTCATTACAACTTGAAAACCTGATGCCCTTGAAAGAGTATTGTGGGGCGTGTCTTCAAGAAGTACCCGTCGAGGAAGTCACCAATGAGGCTTCACCGGGGATAGTGCGGTTGAGGCCGGGCAGCGAAGGCATTATAATCACAATGGGAGCAAGGGGGCAAACTAGAAGGGCCTCGGGCACGGGAGGTGTCTATGAAAGGTTCCGGAAAGGAAGGGCAAAGAGACCGGGGTATAGGGGAGCGGTTTCACGAGGAGACGAAGTACACCCCCGAGCGCATAGGCGGCTACGCACTCGACTGGGAGAGGATGCCGGAGCCGTATAAGAATCATCCCTCCCCCATCGCAACGATTGCCCTGCCGGAGCCTCTGATCGGGCAGGCTGCAGACGTGTGGGAGGTTTTCGGCAGGCGGAGGTCGACGCGGGCCTTTTCCCCGGCACGAAACCTGCCCCTAGGCCTTTTGTCATCCCTGCTCTGGTCCACCCAGGGCATCACCGCCGAAGGAGGAGGATCGTATTTCAGATCCGTTCCCTCGGCCGGAGCGCTCTACCCCATCGAGACTTACATCCTGGCCGGGGCCATCGAGGGGCTCGAACAAGGTATATACCACTTCAGGCCTCACATGTTCGACCTGGAGTTCATCAAGGGCGGCGATTTTGCAAGGCTGCTGGCCGAAGCCGCCCTTGGACAGGACATGATCCGGGAAGCGCAGGCGACGTTCATATGGACGGCCATCGTTGCGAGGAGTAAATGGAAGTACCGGCAGAGGGCCTACCGGTACATTTACATGGATGCCGGTCACATTGGGCAGAACCTGTATCTCGCGGGGACGGCAGCCGGCCTCGGCGTCTGCGCCGTGGGTGCCTTCTTTGATGACCAGGTAAATGACCTTATCGAGATTGATGGTGTCGAAGAGACAACCGTCTACCTCGCGTGCGTGGGTTGGCCAAGGAGCGTAGAGGCCGGATAACGATCATGGGGAAGGACCAACCCAGGACGATCCGTGCCCTGAGTCACACGTCATGGCAGGCTGAACACCGGAGTCCTCCCGCTCGGTGCTCCTCCGTATAGAATCAAGGACCGTTCTCGTATAGTCCTCGGTCGCTGCTCATACGTATTGTGCCCGCACTTCGGGAAGACCGCCGGTTCGCCACGGGCGAGGTGCCGGTAAAAGGCAACTGACTGTTCGACGTCGAAGATAGCGCTACGGTCGGGATAGAGCGCCAGCGTGGGGCAAGGGACCATGGGCAGGATCGGACGCAGGTCAAAAAAAACCTTTGTCATACGCGCCGCCATATTTCGCGAATTGATCGCAGCGGCCTTCCGCATCTTTTCCATGCCAGTCCACCACCTTTGTCTGTATCCGAGGCTCCAGGGACACAAATTGGCATGATCTTGCCATGGAAACCTTCGCTGTCATGCTCTATATTTTTATGAGACCGGAAGGGGGGTAATCATAGCGAATCAGAAGGCGGCTTTCTTGCTGGTCATCTTGTTGAGTTTTGCCATGGTCGGGGGCGTCCTCGCTTTCATTTTCAGTAATTTCCTGTATTTTCCCGAGACCCCGGGAGTTGCCACCACGGCGTCGCCATCTCCCCCCGGCTCGCTCAAGGCAGTCTACAATCCACCCTCACCCAGGGAGGCCCCTGAATCAATCCGGGAGGCGGTCCTTCTGGGCTATAACATCATGATGGACACCCGTAGATATGCGGCGGCCTATGTGGGCAACAAGCTGAGGTGCGTGAGTTGTCACTTCAAGGGGGGTATCACCGAAGGCGGTAGGGGTGGCGGCCTGTCTCTGGCAGGGGTGGCGGCCACCTATCCCAGGTACCGGAACCGGGAGGAATACGCCACGGACCTGATGACCCGTACCAATAGCTGCTTCGAACGGAGTATGAACGGTAAACCACTTCCGGCCGATAGCAAGGAGATGGCCGCCATCCTGACCTACTACCAGTGGATATCCCGGGGGCTGCCCATTTACGGCGATATCCACTGGCTAGGGGTACGCCCCATGAGGGAGGCGGGAAGGCCGGACAAAACCAGGGGGAGGCTGGTTTTTCAACAAAAGTGCGCCGCCTGCCACGGCAATACCGGGCAGGGTACCAAGATCGCGCCGCCCCTGTGGGGACCCGACTCCTTTAACGACGGGGCCGGCACCTCCCACCCGAAAACCTTCTCCGCCTTCTCCCACCTGAACATGCCCTTCGGCGACCCCGACCTGACGGAGGACCAGGCGTGGGACGTGGCGGCCTTTGTGACCGGCCAGGCACGACCGCACCTCGTGCGACGGTAGGGAGCGCGACCTTGGAATTTCCCCTCTTTCAGGTACCTTATCTGGGTAACGGCATGACCGTCGGTATTGTTGCCGTGGTGCATGTCCTCATCAGCCACGGTCTGGCTATCGGCGCCATGACCGTTGTGGTCCTGAGCGAGTACAGGGGCCTCCGGGACCGGGATCCCGAATGGGAACGCTTCGCCCGGGGGCTGCTGCTCGCGGTCATCATCATTATCACCGGGGTGGGCGCTGTCACGGGCGTCGGCATCTGGGTCACCACGACCGCCCTGTCGCCCCGGGGCACCGGCTCGCTCCTCCGGGTGTTCTACTGGCCCTGGTTCACGGAATGGCTGGTCTTTGTGACGGAGCTGATCATCCTCCTCGTCTACTACTTTACATGGGACCAGTGGACCGGAGCCAGAAAGCAGCGGCACCTTTACCTGGGTGTGTGCTACATTTGCGCGGCCTTGTGCTCCGCCTTCTTGATCACCGGGATACTGGGCTTCATGCTCACTCCGGACGGCTGGCCCTGGGAGCAAAGCCTGTTATCCGCGTTTTTCAACCCCACCTTCCTGCCGCAACTCTTGCTTCGCCTGGCCATCGCCCTGATGGTGGGGTCGCTCTTTGCCCTGGCCTACCTGCTCTTTACCCACCGGGAATTACTGTTCCGCCGGGAGGCGGGTCGCCTTCTGGGAACAATCTGCCTGATAGCGACATTGTCCAGCCCTTTTCTGGGCTGGTGGTATTATGCCGTAGTGCCCCCGCGCTACAAGACCCATATCCTTTATGGCATCCTGACTTCCCATCTCTCCCAACACCCCACCATACTTTTCGTCGCAGTCGCCGTCGCGCTCGCGCTTTTGGCGGCTTGCGCAGTGTTGGCCCGGAGCCGCCGGGACGCTGTCCGGGTCCTCGTGATACCGGCGCTGGTCCTTTCGGTGGCCTTTGTCTTCGCCTTTGAACGAACCCGGGAATTCATCCGGGGCCCCTATCTGATCCCCGGCTATCTCTACGCCACAAATATCCTGCTAACCGAGAAGCCTTTCCTGGACCGGCAGGGCCTCCTGCCCAATGCCTACTGGTTCAATATGCTGGGGCGGGATGATCCCGAGAACGAGGGCGCCTTTCTCCTGGCTCAGAATTGCTCCGCCTGCCATACCATCGACGGCCTCAACGACATCCGCAGCCGGGTAAAAAACCGCTCCGAAGACGGCATCTTCGTGTATCTGTCTCATATCGGTGAGATGGTACCCTTTATGCCGCCCTTTTCCGGCACGCAAGACGAGCGCCGTATCTTGGCCAGGTTCCTTTACCGCCTGGCCCAAGACCGTATCGACCTCGCCGCTCCTTCCCGTTACACCCCCTTGGCAGAGAAGGTCCCGCGTGAATAGACTCTTCGACCTCCTCCTGGCTAAACCCCTGCCTGATGCCTGGCTGCACGGCCTTCTGTTCTTTGCCTTCGCCCTCCACCTGTTCTTTGTCCTTATTACCCTGGGGACGGCCATCGTGGCGGTATTTTTCTTCGTCGATTTTCATTGGCGCGAGTCCAGGGAGCTTTTACTTGACCGGCGGATACTCCGGACGTTCATGGCGCATAAGAGCCTGGCGGTGGTGCTGGGGGTGGGCCCTCTGCTGCTCATGCAGGTTACCTTTGCCATGAGCTTTTTTCCGGCCGTTAACCTCCTGGCCCCCTACTGGCTGCTCCTGATTGCCTTGCTCGTCATCGCCTTTTTGTCTTTCGACATCCTGGGACACGGCATCGAAACGCACCGCCGGCGCCATTTGGCCATCGCCCTTCTGGCACTGGTCGCCCTCCTTTCGGTGCCGGGCATCCTGGCGGCGGTCGTCATCGTTGCGGAAAACTCGGGGCAATGGCCGGCCCTGGCCAAAAACGGCTTCCGGCTAAGCGGTGCCCTAGCGTGGCACTGGCTCTTCCGGTTCCTGCACGTTCTCGGGGCTTCCCTTGTAGTGGGTGCCGGTTTTCATTATTTCTTCACCGCCAAAGCCGACACGGGAAGGGCGTCGCTGCTGCCCTGGATGTCCGCCGGAATCCTGCTCCAGTTACCCCTGGGCCTGCTCCTGTATGCGTCCTTATTGGTGAAGCCCGACCCCATCATCCAGGCGGTCCTGGTAGCAGGTGTCGCGGGCGCTGCCCTCCTGCTCTGGGTAATTTTCGGAGGCCTCCGCCGGAGTACCCCCCTGTCTCTCACGAGCGTCATTCCCCTCGTAATGCTGGTCTTCGTCGCCATGCTCCTCACCCGCCAGTTGCTTCAAGATAAACAGCTTGTACCGCTGGAAAGAATCGCTGCGGCGAACGCCCGGACATATGGCGAGGCACTGCAACCTTATGTGAAGGGCGGCGTCAGCGCTTATCGTGCCTCCCTCGGGTTTTCTTACAACAACGCCGGAACGATCTATTTGCAGAGCTGCGCCTTTTGTCACGGTGAACATGCGGACGGTAATGGCGTCGAGGCGAGAAGCCTGGCCGTCCCGGCGGAAGACCTTGCGGCTATAAGGACCACACGCCCGTATCTCTACCACATTATCCTCTCCGGGGTGCGTGGCACCGGCATGGGCTATTTCACCGTCTATGATCGTTACCAGGTGGACGACCTCATGACCTATTTGGGTGAGAAGTATGAGGTTTTCAAAAAAGTAGGAGAACTGCCCGAGCCGATTTCATCCCAGGCCCTCGTAAAGGCGGAGGCGACCTACGGCACGACCTGCGCCGCCTGTCATGGGGCGAATGGTGGAGGCGCCCCCCTGTCCGGTGGATTCCAACCCCCGCCCCCTGACCTCCGGGTCTACAGCCTTACGCCCGCCCGGACCTTCCGTGTCATCAGCCGAGGCTATGCGGGAACGATGATGCCGGGATTTAGCGAACTGAACGAGGAAGTCCGCTGGGGATTGGTCAAAATGGTCTACCGGAAAAGAATTACCGGAGATTAAGTGCTGTGTCAGAAGAGGTAGAGACCCGGGCGCGCAACGGCCAGTCGTATATATTGGGCTGCCCGATCCCCCGGAGACCCGTGCTGGGGCGGACATAGAGGCGTAGGTGTTTCCCGGGCTTCCTGCCCAGCCCGAACACGGCCTTCGAACCCGTGCTGTCCCGCGCCGCGGTGAAAGACGTAGGCTCCCAGTTGACGATTTTATCGACATCGAACACAAACCTGATCATCCGGACTGTTGTCGGGCGTGCCGGAAAGCGTTACGCTCTTTTTTTAAGGATCAGGGAACCGGCGCCGCCCGCGAAGGAGACCGCCATTGAGAGGAGGAAGGCGTACGTGAACGTGCCCGTCGCGTCCTTGATGTAGCCGCCTATGACGGGTCCAAGGGCCTGCCCGATGCCGAAGAAAAGGGTGATGAAGCCGAGGCCCGCGGGCGCCAGTCTCCCGCCTACCGCGTCTCCGGCCGCAGCGGCCATTATGACGGGTATGGAAAAGGCCGCGATTCCGAAAACTGCCGCAGACAGGTAAAAACCCGTGTAATCTTTCCAGAACGCGAAGAGGAGATAGGAGAGAGCGAGCGTAAAATAGGCGATCATCGACCCGTACCTCCTGCCCACTATATCGGACACCCAGCCGTATATGACGCCACAGAAAATGCTGAAGATACCCAGGACCCCGAATATTCTCCCCGCCGCAACCGCGGGCACCTGCATTTCCTTGGTGAGATAAGCGACAAAAAAGGTGAGGTAAATGATGTAGGAAAAGCCGTACATGAAGTATACGCCCCCGAGCTTCCATATCTCCGGCTCGACCACAATGTCCTTGAAGGCGGAGAAGAGCGTAACCCTTGGGCCTGACCTGTCCTGCCCTTCCCCTCCATACACGCGGAGGTTCTTTTCCTTCGGGCTGTCCCTGAGGAGGGCAAAGCATACAAAGGCGAGCACGAAGACCATGATCCCGAGCATGAACCATGCGTATCTCCAGCCGTGCCGGCCGAAGGCGGAGATAACGGGCGGGAGCATGACACCGGACAGGAAGAGGCCGGTACCGATGCCAGCCGACACGATGCCCGTTGCGAGACCCCTCCTCTTCATGACAAACCAGGCTGCGGGCAGTGCCATGATGGGCACATAGCTGCCCCCATTTCCCGCACCGGTGACCAACCTCATGAAGAAGGCAAAGAGAAAGGAATTAGCGAGTCCCGTGAGAAAGAGACTGACGCCGATGACGATGAGGGACACGAAGACAACCCTCCTCACGCCGAAGCGGGTGGCCAAAAAGCCGCCGACGATGGCGAGGCAGAGGTAGCCGATGAAGTTGCCCATCGCGATAGAGCCCAGTTGCGTGTAGCTGAGCATGAGCCCATCCTTCATCGACGGGAGGATCACCGAGTAGGACATCCTGCCGAACCCATGGGCAAGGATGGTCACGAGGCAACCGGTTAACGCTACGATCCAGGCATAGTGCATGGCTTTACCCCCCCCTTTTTCATTGTAAAGGGGTCCGGGTGGCCGTGTCAAGAAACACCGGCAGCAGGGCACTTACGGCCGAGGGGCCAGCGCTTCTTCGGCCCGGTGGTATCTCGTGTGCACGCAGTCGTCTCACGCGACGGGTATAACAACCTTCCTTCCTACCTGTCGTATTGACCGCGCTTGCTTCGTCACATGCTGCGGTCGTAACCACTTTCCGCATGTAATCCGCAAAACCCCGCAAACCACGGGCTGTGCGGATAAGGAAGAGATGGGCCCGGGGATGGAAAGAAGAATAGAGTGCTACCCGCCGGGTCGTGCGTCTTGAAGCAGCGGTTCGGGTTCTATAAGCGGGGAAGGAGATGGGCAGAAACGTCCTACCTACCCGTCGGAAGGCCACCTTGCCATCCGTTTGTGGACTTCTTGGGGCGGAACATGATAGTTATTTGCCTCACGGGGACTTGGGGCAACAGGACAGCAAGCCCTCTTTAGGCAAAAAGATCACGAAGGAGATAAGAGAGAATGCCACTCAGGTACGAAGAAGCGACGGATGAGGTAAGAAGGCTGCTCGACAAGGTGATCGCCGACCATTTCGGCGGACTGAAGAACGCGAAGATCGCGGCCTTGTTCGACACGAGAAAACATGCGGCGGGCGGCCAGGTGATGCTCGGCACCATCATGAAGCCTAACGACCTGCTTCGCCATTTTACGCGGGAGGACGCGAGCTCCGAGGAAGGATACGACTACATCGTCATCATCGACAAGAAGGCGTGGGAGGCAATCGGCGACGGGGACAGGACGAGGCTGCTCCGCCACGAGCTGCGCCACACCTTCTACGACATAGAGACAGAGGATAATCCTTACAAGCTGATAGACCACACCGTCGCCGATTTCTACGAGGAGATACAACTGAACCAGGATGACCCCAAGTGGCGCCAGAGGGTGAGCACCATGGTGGCGGACATGTACGAGCAGGAGAAGGAAGAGGCGAAGGAGAAGCGGGGGAAACGGAAAGGGCGGCGCGAGGAATAGGAAATAGGCTCATCTGGCGTTTTTCACCTGTCGGGGACGGGGGTCACCAATAAATATCCTTGTCCCCCGCCTATCCACACGGGTCTTACGGTCAACATATCGATAAGCCACGTATCCCGAGGGACCGCTTAATAGCGAGGTGGGATCGAACGGTTATACTGTTGTGACGTAAAAAGACCGTGTTTGTCAGAAATGAAAGTGAAGGTTATGAAATGTTCGATATCTGGGACGTGGTTGAGGAACTGGTAACCATAGCCGACGAACAGGGAACCAAAACAATATCGATGCTTCAGATCGGAAAAGAGCTCAAAGAGGCGGGAGAAAACACTGCCCAGAATGTTCAAGAAGTTCGTAGGACCCTGGTTGAGCTGGGTTATCGGGTAGGAGCGTAAGGAGGTTTATCTGGGGCTGAGATGGGGTCAGAGCGGAAAGGGAAGTCGGGGTATCATGGCCAAGACCTAAACCCCATCTGGACAGTCACCACTGTTCAGCCGACTTGCCGACCATACATCTCAAAATCCTCCCAAGGTTAGACTCGGGTGTAATTTACCATATCGTCTAAACTTCCGGGTCCATTGTGGCCTTGGAAAGGATCAAGATTTTGAGCAGCCTTGAATCTCAAGTGGCGGAATCTCAAATGCCGCTCGTAATGTGGTTATTTGTCTGCATACAGCCGGCGCTTTCCGTCAGGAAGTTGTACGTACTTTTATACACCTTATACTCCGCATGGGGTTTCTCAGGCGAGTGAAGAATTCCATCTGAAAGCGAGAGCAATTCTTTTTCAAGAACTGCTCGATTTTCTTGACATATCTGTGATGCTCACTATAACATGATAATACATTCTGAAAAGGCCAGACCACTTGCGAGGGTGGGGCGGAAAAATAGCGGGTCTCAGACAGTTTTATTGCGCCTTCTCCAGCAGACATATGATTGACCTAATAAGCAAGACTCAGGCCCAGAAAAATTTATTTCCAAGACAACGAGCGGAGCGAGTCTTTGAGCAGGGAGTCTCTGCGGGCTTTGCCCGCAGAGGGGGCGACCGCGGGGTACCCACACAGTGGGTCGCGCGAAGTGGGTGTCCCAATAATTGCCGGCGGAGCGAAGCAGAAAAAGATTCTCCCTGCAGCAAGCTGTTGCTGGAAAGGCATAGGAGGAAGAAAACCAGGAGAGTACCAAGAAATGTTCCTGCAAACCACATTAAGGAGGTCTTAGCATGAGGAAGTGGGTCATTGTTCTGTTTGTTGCGCTGGCAATCGCGGTACCAGGAATGTGCCAGGCTCAGTCGGCCGGGACCACCGTTGCCGACACCAAAGGCTTCGAGCCCCCGAAACCAAAACTGGAGTACTTGGGTCGTTTTTCCGTCGATTTAATCGCGCCCATCTGGGAGCTGGGCCAGACGTCGGACCTTGGTAAGCGCCGCATCATTCCCATCACCGGAGGGAAGTTCGAGGGCCCTAAATTCACCGGCAAAATCCTGAATAACGGCGCCGACTGGCAGGTTGTCACCAAAGATGGTCTGGCGATCATCGATACCCGTTACCTGCTGCAGACCAATGACGGCGCTTTAGTCTATCTCCAGACCAAAGGATACCGTTACGGTCCTCCGGACATTATGGCGAAGGTGGGCAAGGGCGAGGTTGTCGACGGGAACCTGTATTATTTTCGCCTGTACATGACGTTTGAAACCAGTTCGCCAAAATATGCCTGGTTGAACCGAGCCATGGCCATTGGGATGGCAATGCGGCTAGGTAATGCCGTCGTTTATGACGCTTACCTGTTCTAGCGGCGACGCCCAAAAAACATTCATAGTTGCGAGGCCATATAGATAGGTCAGATCACAAGGA
>JBEKJU010000052.1:0-16468 GCA_050011095.1 Syntrophorhabdales bacterium | reverse complement strand
GTTTTCGTTTCCTCAAAACACTGCTCGATGGCCCAGCGAATGCCGCTCAGCCATACAAAGAGTTTGAGGCGGGCGCTCAAGCCCGCATTGCTGATGAAATAGGAATACGCCGGGGAATCATCGAGGGTCCTTCTGATGATGGACAATCCGGCTTCATTACTGAATTTCTGAAGCTCAGTCTTCCAAAGCCTGAGCCTGACGCCGTTGCTTCCCCCGCTGTCCGCGGTGATAAGCACATGAGATGCTCCGGGGTAGACCTGACTTCCCATGGTGAGCCACCAGCGACGGATGGATTCGACCGCGAAGGCAGCCGTATCGTGATCGACGCCTACGTTTACCCGGCCCGTATTGTGAACGAGGCGTAGACGCCGTAGGGATTGGCCTTTCCCTCCCTGAGGGATGAAAAATCGCGGACAAGGACTTTTTCAGGCTGCCCCTTGGGCTGCCATTCACGTCCCTCGTTCCCGTAGTTCCCGATAAGCTCCTTTTTTTTGGTGTCAACGGAGATAACAGGCTGCCCGTCTTCCCGAAACGCCTTGATCTTCTCGTAGATGTGCTCAAATTGCGTATCCCGGTCCGGGTGCGAACTGCCTTCGATGGTCTTCCGGTTTGCCTGGAGGCTGTATCCCATGTGCTTCAAAAGTTCGGCCACCATGCGATGGCTGGTCGTATGTCCCATCCGGTTGAGTTCGCCTGCGAGTTTTCTAACGCTCTTGCACGTCCAGCGAAGAGATGATTCTGGATCGCCGCGGGTAGCGGGCTCGATCAATGTTTATAGATCCTTCTCAAGAGTCGGGTCCTTCTGAACCGTTCTCTTTCTCCCGCCACCGGGACTACGGATACGGCCTGCCTCTTTCACTACGGACGAGCTTTGTTCCCTGATATCCAGACGCCCCGCCATAATAGTGTTTCTGGACAATCCTGTGGCTCGGGCCACGATAGAAACCCCTCCCTGGCCCAAGGTCTCTGCTTCTGCAGCAGCAAGAATCCGTCGCTGCCTCTCATTCAGAAACGGTTCCATCAAACCTAATCGTTTCTGAATATGTTCTTCGCTCATGCATGTACATCAGCTTAAGTACAGTATGTGGTCAAGTTACTTTGTGATAGATGCTTCCGTGATCTTCTCGATATACCCCCTGGTTTGGCCTCCAAGCTGCCCCGGGTTTTTTTGTGCTATCTGTTCGGCACAGAAAACGCCTAAATGCCAGCAAGTAATACACCTTCAAACAAGCTTGGAGGTGTATCTTGGAAAAAATCGATCTATCTTTTGCAACACTCGCGATGTCTGGCTTGACACTCGAGCAGATTTCCGCTATGCTCGTGGGCAAGCCAAAACGGGAAATCCTCATGAAAGGCAGCATATACACTGAGCAAAAATGCCCCTTTGTGCTGCGCGACGAAAAGGGCAACGTGATCGGTAAGTGTAATAAGCCTTTCGTCTACGTCCATCCGCTCGGATTTTACTGTCCGGAACACCAGACGGTGCCTACAAGATACTTGATAGACGTCTACTGGACGCCTATCCCGGGAAAAGGAGAAGGGCAGGTAAGGATCTACAGTGATAAGTCGGGGATGCCGATAGATTCTTTCCACCGCGCGCAAATTGCACAGGAAGAGATCAGCCGCGAAATTATAGCGGGCAAGTTTGATCCTACGGCATGGAAGAAGTCCAGGAAAAAAGATTTTTACTGTTCGGTTCTCCTCGATAGGTTCTTGGAGGTGAAAATCAGCGCGATAGCCGTGTCATACGTACACAATTACCGCGCGTATGTCAGAGTCCATAAGGATTATTGGGGCGATTTCGACGTAAGGGAAATCCGCAAAAACCATGTAAACTCGGAATATCTATATCACCTGGAAAAAATGTGGTCTGGGCCCAAACATATGGCTACGAGGGCACTGTACTTCTACAATTTCCGAGTGTTTTTGAATTGGTGCGAGGAGCGTGGACTAATTGACCACGTTCCTCGTTTCATAAAAATTGACGTGCCAGATCCCGAGCTTGCGGTATTGAGCGAGAATCAACTAAAGGACGTGATACATGTGTATTGCCCCGTGGATGATCGGCCCTTCCTCGCGTTCCTCATACTTACGCCTGTCAGGCCAGGGGAAGCCAGAGCTATAAAATTGCAGCAGGTAGATCTTGAATCGGGTAATATTCTGATCGATCATCACTTCTCCAGGGAAGAGCTGAAACCCAAGAGGAAGGGGCAAAAAAGCGAATCTTACTGTGTAGCTATACATCCAGAGATAGCAGACTGGATCGTATGGCGTAAAAGCGAGGGATCGGATGAAGACTGGTTGTTACCGCGCCCCTACGACGGAGACCACTATACCCAGGATGACTTAACCTACCTGTGGGAAAAGATCAGGGCAGCTATGGGTCTCGACAAGAAGATCCGTATGTATGACGCTACACGACATAGTGCAGCCACGCTCATGGCGAGGAAGGGGGCCGACATATTTGATATTCAGGCGGCGCTCGGGCACACTACCCCTAAGATGGCAAAAAGGTATGTAGCCATCGCTATGCCGGGGACCAAGAAGATAAACGTGTTAAGTTTGAAGCGCAACGAGGAAGCTGCTGCTGGAGACTACAGCGGTAATACAGCGGTAGGGAGGAAACGGCACAGGAAAAAGTGAGGAAAATCAATGATTTCCATTAATACCGTGCGGGTGGATGTCCCGGAAGGGATGAATGTGATCGTCGGACAGTCCCACTTTATCAAGACTGTGCCCGACCTCTACGAGACGCTCGTCGCGTCTTCACCGAGCCTGAAATTCGGTATCGCCTTTTCAGAGGCGAGCGGCCACTGTCTCGTGCGCCACGAGGGCAATGATGGGGAACTGGAGAAAATGGCGGCGGACACCGCCTGCTCTCTGGCCTGCGGCCACATCTTCGTCATATTTTTGAAGGAAGGCTTTCCCATCAACGTCCTCAATGCGATCAAGGATTGCCAGGAGGTGTGCACGATCTTCTGCGCGACGGCAAACCCCCTGGAGGTGGTCGTGGCGTCGAGCGAACAGGGCAACGGGATCATGGGTGTCATAGACGGCTTTCGGCCGAAGGGCATCGAGGACGAGGAGGGTAAGGCCTGGCGGACCGACCTGCTCAGGAAGTTCAAATATAAGTTGTGAGCGATCGGGCATCGGCACGAATCCTGTGCCGATGCCCCAACCAGAAGTGTGACGAAAATAAGCGACGCGGTATCAGAGGGTCATCAGGACCAGTTTGTTTTCGTTCAGTTCCCGGTAGAGCGCATAGAGTTGCTCCTGACTCTCGGCCGGGAAGGTCGCCGTTATGGACATATACTTCTCCCCGCTGCTCGTCCGGCTGGAATAGGTGATTTCATTGCCAGGGGCCACATGCTTCTCGACGATCGCGCTTACCACGGAATAGAACTCATTGCTATTCCTCCCCATTACCTTGAGCGGGTAAGGGCAGGGAAACTGAAAAAGCGTACCCTTGTCCTCCATAGCCATAGCTTCCCCTTTACCTGAAGTGAGATAGAGTCGCAGAATGCGACTGGAGCCAATAGTATATAGATCGAGGGCGACTCCCGCAAGGGGGGGTCAGCCATGTTTTCAGGGATCGCGGGGAGATTTCCGATGAGGGGCGTCGAACCCGGTTCGGGAGAAGGGAGGCGCCTCTCATCCGCCCTATCGCATGAGGCGAAGGAGATACTTCTTAACCAGGGTTTTCAGGCCATGAGCCCTCTCACCCGCGTGAGGATCGCCGCCATGGTCTTACCAGCCTGGTCGCGGATGATCAGGTCGGCGATATTGTCACAGGCCGTCTCATCCCGGTTGACGATGACCAGCGCCGCCCCGGCCCGCTTCGCGATAACCGGCATGGATGCGGCGGGATGGACGACGAGAGATGAACCGACCACGATGAAGAGATCGGATGATTGGGAGCGGCTGTATGCCTCTGTCGTTTCCCGTTCCGGCATGGCCTGGCCAAAGGAGATGGTGGCCGGCTTAAGGAAACCCCCGCACGTGTCGCACCTCGGGGCCTTCTCCCCTTTCGCGATCCGCGCCTGCACCTCGGCCCGTTCGTACCTCCTGTCGCAGCTCAGGCACGTCACGTGCATGGCTGTCCCGTGCAACTCCAGAACCTTCTCCGGTGAATTGCCCGCCTTGAAGTGGAGGCCGTCGATATTCTGCGTGATGAGGCAATCGAGCAAGCCCCGCCTTTCCAACTCGGCGATGGCCACATGGCCCGCATTGGGCGCCGCATCCTTCATGGAGTCGTACATCTCGGTCGCCATCCGCCAGTACGTTTCCCTTGATCTTTCACTGGCAAGAAACCTGTCGAACTCGAAATCTTCGGGATCATACTTGTCCCACACCCCGCCGGGGCTCCTGAAATCGGGAATGCCCGACTCCGTGCTCATGCCCGCCCCGACAAAAACCACTATGCTCTTCGAATTGACGATCCAATCGGCCACCTTTTCGATCTTTTCCCGCATCTTTCCGCCTCCCGGCGCCTTTCGCGCCTGCCCCGCCCGCCTCGCGCTATTAGCACTCGTCCGCATCCGGCTCAAAGCACCCGAGCGGGCAAGGTGCGTCGGGGCCGCACAATTGATATAGTATGCCCTCCGATCAGAGTCAAGGGCAAAGAATGGCACGAAATGGCGGCATAGCGTTCGGGAGGCGCTTGACGCGGGATGCGCCGATGACTTACGATGTGGCAGAGGTAGTCGAATTGCTGGGGGTGAACTACCGGCGCCTTGCGCGGCCGCAACATCGGCCCGCCGGACAGGAGGCTGGAAGCCCGTCACGGGCGCACCATTACGCAAATGGCGTGCGGGGCGCGCGGACGGGAAAGGCATGAAACCATGAGATACGATTTCGACCGGAGTGTGGGACGGAGGGGCACCGATAGCGTGAAGTGGCAAAAATATGGCGACCACGTCATTCCCCTCTGGGTGGCGGATATGGATTTCGTGTCCGCCGAGCCCATAATCGAGGCCCTCCACCGGAGGGTCGACGAGGGCATGTTCGGATACGCCGAGCCGGCCCGAGATTTGCCCACCATCATCCAGGAGCGCCTGAGGAGGCTCTATGGCTGGGGGGTCGGCAGGCAGGACATTATCTTCCTGCCCGGTGTCGTGACGGGGCTCAATCTCGCTTTTCGGCTCTACACGGAGCCGGGAGACGGCGTACTCGTTCAGCCGCCCGTCTATTCCCATTTTATCACGGACCCCGCGGCCCACGGCCGGGTTCTCAACGATCCTCCGCTCGTCAGGAAGGATGATACGTATGAGATCGATTTCGGCGCCTTTGAAAAATCGATCACGGGGCGCACCAGGCTTTTTCTCCTCTGCAATCCCCATAACCCCGTCGGCCGGGTCTATACGCAAAGCGAACTGGAGAGACTGGCCGAGATCTGCCTTCGCCACCACATCGTTATCTGCTCGGACGAGATCCACTGCGACCTCCTCTATCCCGGTCACCGTCACATACCGATAGCAAGCCTGGGCAACGACGTCGCCCGTCAGACCATTACCCTCATGGCCCCGAGCAAGACCTACAACCTCGCCGGCCTCGGCTGCGCCTTCGCCGTCATAGAGGACCCCGCTCTTCGGCGCATCTGGACGACGGGCAGTCAGGGACTGATCCCGCATGTGAATATCATGGGTCTCGCCGCCGCCCTTTCCGCATACCGGGATGGACAGGAGTGGCTCGACCAGGTCCTCTCCTATCTCAAAGACAACAGGGACTACCTCGCGCGCTATGTGAGGGAGAACCTTCCCGGCATAGAGATGACGAAGATCGAGGCAACGTACCTTGCCTGGCTCGACTGCGCCGGCGCGGCCATTCCCGGAGACCCCTTCAGCTATTTTCTGAGGGAGGCAGGGGTGGCCCTCAACAGCGGGATAGAATACGGCAAGGGTGGGGAGAGTTTTGTGAGGCTGAACTTCGGATGCCCCAGGGCTACCCTGGTCGAGGCGCTCAACCGTATGGCGGATGCCCTGAAACGGCCTCATCCCTCGCCGCGCGGGCCGCGCCACATGCCCGGTTGATGCCGGCCGAACCGAGGGGCGATCTTTGCCCCGCGTCTCGCAATCGATCCCCGCGGCGGGGGATGAGGCTTATACCATCCCCGGTCGCAAGGCAGGTGGGGGAAGGCAAATTGATCGTACCAGTTGCTTTTCTCGCACAGGCGATGTATTTTTTGCACTAAGACCTATGAAAAAAGAGCTGCCTTCCGAGATGACCAAGAACGACCTCCTTCGCCTCTTCAAGAGGGAAGAGCGCCCCCTTTCGATGAACGATGTGAAAGGCATGGTCGACTCGTGGAAGAACCGCAAGAAGGAAGTCACGGCGCTCCTTCGGGAGATGGTGAGGGAAGGCACGCTGGTAAGACTCAGGAACAACCGGTTCGGCATTCCCGACGAGATGAACCTCGAAGTGGGCACACTCTCGTGCACGAGGAGCGGGAACGGGTTTGTGATGTCCGACAAGGAAGGGGAGAAAGACGTGTTCGTCCCTTCCCGCTTCATCAAGGACGCGATCCACGGCGACAAGGTCGTGGTACGTATCGAACACGTGGCACGAGGCAGAAGAGAGGGGCGGATCGTCAAGGTCACCGAGAGAAGAACGAAGAATATCACCGGCTTCATCCAGCAACACAAGAACCTCCTCTTCCTCGTCCCCGACGACGAAAGGATATCGGCCCATTTCATCATTGATGCCGGCACGCGGGCCGTCGATGTGCGGCATGGGGACTTGGTCGCGGCGAAGGTGACGAGGTTTCCCGACGGCGGGGACCCGGAGTGCAGGATAGTCAAGGTGTTCAGGGCGCTGGACGATGTAAAGAAGATATCGCAGTTCATTGCCCACAAGCAGCATCTTTCCCCACGCTTCCCAAAAAAGGTGGAGGAGGAGGCAAAGCAGACGGGGCTCGACATCACGACAAGGGGCAGGATAGATCTCAGAAATACGGATCACGTCACGATCGACGGCGAATTCGCAAAGGATTTTGACGATGCCGTCCTCGTCGAAAAGACAGGAAAGGAATTCCTTCTCTACGTATCGATAGCCGATGTTTCCCATTACGTGCAGCGCGCCTCGCTCCTGGACGGAGAGGCCTACACCCGCGGCACGAGCGTCTACTTCCCCGGCACCGTCATACCCATGCTCCCGAAACAGCTTTCGAATGTCGTGTGCAGCCTGAATCCCGACGAGGACAGGATGACCCTCACCGTTCGGCTCCGCTACGACGGGAAGGGCAGTCTCCTCCAGGCCTCCTTCGACCGCTCCGTCATCAAAAGCGTCCGCAGGCTCACGTACCATCAGGTGGAGGATGGTATGGTGAAAAAAGAGAGGGGGGCCAGACAGACGTTGAAAGGTCTCTTGCCCCAACTCGAGCGTATGGGCGAGCTTGCAACCATACTGAAGGCGCGGCGCGAGGAGAAAGGGAATCTCGATTTCGACCTGCCCGAGCCGGAGCTGGTCCTCGACATGGGAGGGGGGATCAAGGACATCCTGAGATCGGAGCGGCTCTTCTCGCAAAGTATCATAGAAGAGTTCATGATCGCGGCGAACGAGGCCGTCGCCCGCTTCATAGCGGAACAAAAGGCTCCTGTCATATACCGCGTCCACGAATCACCCGATCGGGAGAAGCTCGCCGATTTCGAGCGGCTTCTCCGCACCCTGGGGGTGCCGCACAAGACCGATTCGAAAGGCAGACTTCCCCTCCAGTCGATATTGAAGAACGTGCGGCAGAAGGAACATGAATTCCTGATAAACCGCATCCTACTCAAGTCAATGAAACAGGCACGATATTCAGCCCTGAACAAGGGCCATTTCGGCCTTGCCCTTGACTTCTACAGCCATTTCACTTCCCCCATCCGCAGGTATCCCGACCTCGTCTGTCATCGCGTCCTAAAGGAGGTTATCGCTGATTCGGTCCGTGGCAAACCGCTCTACAGCGAAGAGGAACTCGAAAGGATGGCGATTCACCTGTCCGAAAGGGAGCGGGCCGCCATGGAGGCGGAACGGGAGACAGAGGACCGGATCAAGATCCTCTTCATGAAGGAGAGAGTCGGTCAGGTGTACGATGGCATTATATCCCACATCACGTCCTACGGCTTCTATGTGGAGCTTTTCGATGTGTTCGTGGAGGGGATCGTCCTTCTCTCGGGCCTCCACGACGACTACTACGCCTTCGAGGAAGAAAAATTCCGCCTGATAGGCAGGAGGACCAGGAAGGTCTTCCGCATCGGGGATCAGGTCAAGGTCAGGGTCGACATGGCGGACGTGGAAAAAAAGCTCCTCCATTTCACCCTCGTGAAAAGCCCCTCGGAGGGTGTCACCCGAAGAACCCGGCGGAACCGATAGGCCAAGGTATCAGCGCAAGGGCCTGAAGGAGTCGATGATAGCCGCGAAGAGGGCGCCGTGTCGTGACAGGCCCTCGGGAGACGCCCGGAACTGCAGGACGTAGAATCCCTCCTCTGCCGGAATCACCACAAACCTTTCCCGCATGCGTTGGGGCGCCGTTTCTTCCGGCGCACCGGGCACGTCCCGCTCAACCACGACCGCCCGCCGCCCCGCCACCGTGAGTTCGGATATCCGTCCGGACCCGCCCTTTCTGCCGGAGGGTGCGCCTTTCAGGAGACCCCGGCAGAACTCCTCGGCCGTCTCTCGGCCAAGCCGGCTATCGGGTGAGTAGAATTCCATCGAGAGCTTCACTCCCGGTTCTTCACCCGTGACGGGTTTGTACGTGGAGACACCGTAAATCCTGCGGTTTCCCTTCAGGTCCTCCGCCCGGTACCAGCCCCTTGGAAGGGAGCAGGTAAAGAGATCGCGGGCCGAGTATGTTTCGAGGATAGAGCCTTCCACCTCGCCCGCCCTGATACCGGCGGGGGGGCCCGGAACGATCACCCGCACGCTATCAAACTCCTGGGGCACATCGATCGCATGCTGCTTTTCCCGCGTCCTTATGATGCTCATCCCCGGCTTGACCGCCAGGAACCGGGCAAGGACGGTCTTTCCCTCGGGTACGAGCAGGCGGCCGCCGATCCGCTCGGGCCCCGGCGGCCCGCTGAAATCCTCCTCTTTCACAAGACTCGCGCCCTCCACGACCGCCTCATAGAAAGGCCCGTTTTTTGCGTCTTCGAGGCCGAGATTGAGGACAAAGGCATCGCCCAGCCGTACCCTGTTGTCGGGATAGTAGTGAAGGGAAATCTCTCTCTTCCGCCTGCTGCCCTGAATATCCACTCCTTCCACCGTAACGGTGTTCACCCCGGCGACGAGCTTCTGCCCGACGCTTATACGCCCCTCCAGAAGCTCGGGTCTCTCTTCGACGGGCCTGGCGTCCGGGGCGACCTCCCTGCCGTTCACGAAAAGCCTTATGCTATCCTTGACGATGTAGCAGGCAAGCCAGTTTATGACGACATCCCTGCTCCCGAAGATCGCCTGATTGTCGGAGAGCCCCATGAGGTCAAGCTGACCGGAGGGGTTGTAGTCGACCGAAATGGACCGGGAGAGGTTATCGAGCATGACGGTAATGGTCTTTTTGGGACCGGGGCCGCCAAGGGGGATGCCGACGGTCCTGTAGAGGTAGGCCATGTCGCCCACGTGACCCGCCCTCGATCCCATGAGGTAGAAGGGGACGTCCTTTTCTCCGACCTTTATCCTGAGCGGGCCGCGGCCGGACCCTGGCCTTTTTGGCGCCGCCGTCGGACGCTCGGCCTCCACGCCCACCTCCAGTTTGACGATGCCCCACTCGTGATGGGTGATCTTTTCGCCGGGGATGATCCCCATCACGACGAGATGGACATTGTTAGGGAGGTTGCTAGCGGGAGGAGCGGCCGCGACACTGGCGCAGAGAAGGGGTTGCGACACCACGATCAGCCACGAGACAACGAGCCATGCACAGGCACGCGTGCTTTTCATAGTAGGCCTTTTTTCCCCAAGCATGGCAGAAGGCCGTTGCTTTGTCAAGGCGCGGGGCCCTGTCATCAAGGGCTTGCCATTTTTTCTTGACAACCGGCTGCGGGTGATGATAATAGAATAGTATCATATAGCGAACCTGAGATTTATTAGGCGAACCAATGGAAGAAGAACCCCCGAAGAATGACCGGTACGTGGTACCCGCTGTCAAGCAGGCCTTTCGCGTCCTCTTCTGCCTGGCTACCGGCGATTCCTCCCACATGAGCCTCAACGAGATCTGCCGGCGCGTGGACATTCACAAGAGCAAGGCCTTTTCCATCCTGCACACGCTTCAGGGATTCGGGGTCGTCCAGAGAAACAACGAGGGACGGGGCTACTCCCTTGGTCCCGGCCTGGTCTCCCTCTCACGGGGATTTCTGGACAAGCTGAACGCGCCCCGCCTTGCCGCCCCCATCGTGACGGAACTCTCGAAGAAGACGGGCAACACGGTGGTTTTCGGAATGATAGCCGACAGACACGTATTTGTCGTGGCGAAGCATGAAGGCGAACAGGGCATTGCGATCACCATGCGACTCGGACAGCGCTTCCCCCTTACCTACGGCTCCCATGGCAAGGCTATTGCGGCCGTGCTCCCCGAGAAGGAACTTGACCTCCTGCTTAAGGAGGAAAGGTCCTACTTCCATGGAGATCCGTCAAGATTCGACGCGGAGAAGCTCAAGGAGGAGATAGAGCAATGCCGGCGGGACGGTTTTGCGGTTGACCTCGGTGAAGTAGTGCCGGGGGTTGCTACCGTGGCCGCGCCTGTCACCGGGGTCAACGGCGTCCCGATTGGCTACATCGTCCTCATAGGGCTGTTTCAAGCGGAGGCCGTCCTGGAATTGGGACCGCTCGTCGCCGAAGCAGGCAGGGCGCTCTCGCGGCAGCTCGGCACGGGACAGGGCTGAGAAGCGAGGACGGTTCTTTCCGAAAGCGACTCGATATGAGAGGAAGGAGAGATACATGGCGGTAGACACGAAAAAACAGACGATAAGAGGCGTCCCTGCGACAAGCCGGATCGCCCTTCAGGTAAACGGGCAAACGCATGATCTGGCCGTGGGAGGCGCGCCCGGTGAGGTCGATCCGGCCCACACGCTCGCCCAGACACTGAGGGAGACCCTGGGTCTCACGGGGACAAAGGTATCGTGCGACAACGGCGCCTGTGGCTGCTGCACGGTGCTAATCGACGAAAGGGCGGTACTCTCCTGTATGACCCTGACCGTTGAGTGCGCGGGAAGGCGGATCACGACAATCGAAGGCCTGGGCAATTTAAAGGCGGGGGGCCTCGATCCCCTGCAGCAGGCATTCGTCGACCATACCGCGTTTCAATGCGGCTTCTGCACGCCCGGCAGCATCATGAGCGCCAGGGCCCTGCTCAACGAGAACCCCTTGCCGACCATGGACGAGGTGAAGGAGGCCCTCTCGGGAAACTTCTGCCGGTGCATCAGCCATTATCAGGTGCTCAAGGCGGTGATGGCGGCCTCCGGGAAGGCGAGGTAGCGACAGATGGCAACCAAATACAGGTTCATAGGCAAGCCGACACCCCGGAGGGATGGGGCGAATATCGTCACGGGTAATATCAAGTACCTGAATGATATAAAGGTTCCCGACTTGCTCCATGGAAAGGTGCTGCGGAGCCCCCATCCCCACGCCCTTATCAAGAGCATCGACAGGAGCAGGGCTGAGGCGCTCCCCGGTGTGAAGGCGGTGCTTGCGTGGGCTGACGTGCCGGACTGGAAGGGAGGCACGCCCCGCTGTATCCGCGTCCTCGATAGGCACGTCAGGTTCGTCGGCGACGCCGTGGCCCTGGTTGCGGCGACGAGCGAGGAGATCGCGAGGGAGGCGCTCGGCCTCATAGAGGTCGAATACGAGCTTTTGCCCGCCGTTCTCGACATGGAGGAGGCATTGAAACCCGATGCGCCCCAGCTCTACGAGGAATTTCCCGGAAACGTCGTCACCCCCGGCATGCCCTTTTTCGGCCCCAAGAACCTGAAGGAGGTCGTGATGGGGGATGTGGAAGAGGGGTTTCGGGAGGCGGACGCCATCACCGAGGGGACCTTCGGCTACGAGAATTTGCCCAACCCGCTGCCACCGGAGCCACCCGGCGCCATTGCCCTCTGGGAGGAGCCGGATAGCCTGACTATCTGGGTCTCGAACCAGGCCTCCTATATGGACAAGGTCACCCTCTCCCACGTCATGGGCAGAAAGGTCGCGGTGAGGACCATCGGCGGCCCGTGCGGCGGCAGCTTCGGATCAAAGTTCATGTCGTGGCAGGTCCAGACGTATGCGGCGCTTCTGAGCAGGGCAACGGGAAGGCCGGTGAAGCTAGTCTTCACAAAGGAAGAACACCTTGCGGCGTTCGTGATGCGCCCGTCATGTCGCATGCGGGCGAGGGTGGGCATGAAGAAGGACGGGACCGTCACCGCCGTGTCGGGTACGTGGCTGATCGACACGGGCTACTATTCCATGACCACCCAGTCACAGGTCGCCGTCGGCTGCGGCGAGGTTCAGATCATGGTCACGTGTCCCAACTGGGACCTGCGGCCGGTGATCGTCTGCACGAACCGGAGCGCCTCCGGCATCGTGAGGGGGTTCGGGGGTCAGGAACTGAAGTGCGTCCTCATCCCCCTCCTGAGCCTGGCCATGGAGAAATTGAACATCGATCCTTTTGAATTCCTCAAGAAGAATTTTGTGAGCCCGGGTCACGGATACTTCTGGCGGGACGGCATCTGGTATGTGTACAGGGGCGTGGACTACGACCCTGCCATGGATAGGGGCGCGGAGCGCTTCGGCTGGAAGGAGAAGTGGAAGGGATGGCTTAAACCTAGTGCGATAAACGGTACGAAAAGGAGGGGCGTGGGGGTGGGGGTCCATGGAAACGCCGATATCGGCGAGGACTCATCGGAGGCGTATGTGCGCCTGGACCCGGACGGAACGGCAATGCTCTTCTCCTGCGTCACGGAGCACGGGACAGGCCAGAGAAGCAACTACGCGAAGATGGTTGCCGAGGTGCTTCAGATACCCCTGGAGAAGGTCTTCGTGACGCCCTCGGACTCCCTGATCAACCCCTATGAGTTCGGGCCCGCGGGCTCCAGGGGCACCTATGCCATAGGCAGCGCCGTGATAAGGGCCGCGGAGGACGCAAGGAAGAAACTCTTCGAGCTTCTGGCCCCCAGGCTCGATGCGGAGCCGGACGACCTGGACACGGTCGACGGGGTGATCTTTTCCAAGGATCGACCCGACAGGAAATTACCCTGGAAGGCGATGGGGATCGACCGCACTGTGACGGGATTCGGACGGTTCGAGCCGGACTACACCCTCACGAACTGCATGATGAGCTTTGTAGAGGTCGAGGTCGATACGGAAAGCGGGCAGGTCACCCTCATCCATGTGGTGAACGCGACCGACGCCGGGCAGATCATAGACCCCCTGGGCCTCGAAGGCCAGCTCAACGGGTGCCTCGGATCCGGGGGTATAGACAGCGCGCTCTTCGAGGAGACCATCCTTGACCGTTCCACGGGCCACATACTCAATGCCAACCTGATTGACTATAAGTGGCGGACCTATTCCGAGCTGCCGGTGATAGAGAACGTGGTCCTGGAAACACCCTTCCCCAGCCACCGTTTCGGGGCCGTAGGGGTCGGGGAGGTGGCGACCTCACCCGGACCCTCGGCAGTACTCATGGCGGTATCGAATGCCATCGGAACATGGCTGCACGAGTATCCGGCCACACCGGACAGGGTGCTCAAGGCGCTCGCCGACGCCCGGCGAAGTGCCGGAAAGGAGCCGACGCCATGAGGACCTTCACCCACATCTCCGCGCATACCGTCGAGGAGGCATGCGCGTTCCTCAGAGAGTATGACGGCAGGGCCGTGCTCAACGCGGGCGGAACCGATCTCCTCTCTACGCTCAAGGGAGAAAACCTCTTTGACTACCCTGAGGCGGTCATCGACATCAAGACCATTTCCGGTCTCGATTACATCGAGAAGGACAGGGGCGGATTACGGATCGGCGCCCTCACGAAACTGCGCGATATCGCCGGCTCCGCCCTGCTTAAGAGGTATTGCGCGGTCCTTCCCGAGGCCGCCCATTCCGTGGCCACACCCCAGATACGCAATGTGGCGACCATCGGGGGAAACCTGTGCCAGGACATACGCTGCTGGTATTACCGGTACCCCCGCGTTCTGGGGGGACCGATACGGTGCCTCAGGAAGGGGAGCGGCCCATGCCTTGCCGTGCGGGGCGACAACCGGTACCACGCCATCCTTGACGCCAGGAAATGTCTCGCCGTCTGCCCATCGGACACGGCCGTCGCATTGGCCGCCCTCGGGGCACGCCTCACCATTGCCGGACCGGAGGGCGAAAGAGGGATCGCCGTGACCGAGCTTTTCGGCAGCCTCGGTCTTGCTATCGGCAAAAACGAGATGGTGAGGGAGATCGAGATACCGAAGCCCGCCGGCCCGACGAGGCAGACTTTCCTCAAGTTCGCCCTGAGGAAACCCGTCGATTTCGCCATCGTGAGCGTCGCGTCCGTCATCACAATCGACGACGACATCTGCACGGAGGCAGCCATAGCACTCGGCGCGGTGGGACCCGCCCCCGTGCGGGCGCGGTCCGCCGAGGAGGTCCTTAAGGGGAGAAGGATGAGCGGGGCGGCTGCCGTTGAGGCTGCGGCCGCGGCCATGGCGAAGGCGAAGCCCCTCAGCATGAACGGCTACAAGATCGAGATCGCGAAATCACTCATCAGAAAGGCAATAGCCACGGCGTATTAACCTTCTCGTAATAATCTGTCATGCCGGACCGGAGTACCCGCTTGGCGGGTCGCGCGGCATCCAGAAAGCGCCTGGATGTCCCGCCTGCGCGGGAATGACGAAGTACAGACAATTACGAGATGGTCAATAACACCGCATCACGCCGGCGATTTCCCCCGGTGCTCCCGTGGCCGCGCTCCGGTTTTACACATTTGTTGTGGAAAAAGGGTTGATTTGTTGTTGAAAACGCCATGTAAGCAGACGGTATCGCTGAGATATCAGCGTTTTGCCCAGCCATTGAGCAGCCAAAAAAGCCCTGTAAAATCAATATGTATAGAGATGCCCGGATGTGTGGATGAGCAGATTTTGCCACGGGGCATGGGCAAAAAATCACATATCATTTCCGCGACTTGCCGACCCCCCCTTCGACGGTCGGCATTTGCCGCATGAATCGGGGCCTCGCGGGCCGGCCCTTTCGACAGACAAAAAAGCCGGCTCCCAGGCATGTTCCCGAGTGAACCGGCTCATCCCCGACGCACGATGAAGCCGCAAAGGGACGCGAAATGGGGTTCATCCGGTTCTTGCGTACGTTGGGAAGAATGTCTTCCTGAAATTCTAGATTTTGTTGGTACTAAACAAGCTGGAATGTTAGAATTGCTAATCGATCACTCAAGTTCGATAATTATTATAGATAGGTGCCCGATGAAAAATTAGGAAAGCAGGTTATGCGGAGGTGCAATGTTAAATCTCATTAGGGCATTCATTTCATCGCCATATCTGGCGTTGGCCGCAATATGTCTAGCGATACTCACATTCGTAAGCCAGTTAATGATAACCGAGAGGTACAAAGCATCGATAGAGAGAGATCACGATCGCTTTTTGGAAGAATTGCGATGGGACTCTAGAGCCAGAGAAGAAGCCGCAAAAGTCGCAGAGTATCTATCGCTTCAAAGCAATCTTAAGGAGGGTAGCCCTGAGAGTGAATACGATCTAGTGAACAGGCTCGGATGGGAATTAGCGTTATGGCTTCCTTCTGATGTATACAGGAAACTTGGTCAGGCTGCGACCAGTCCCAATTATCAAAAGCGGCTGGATGTGATCATAGAGATACGAAGGTTACTCTTGGGAGTCAAGGCTGGCAATTTGACAGCTGCCGACGTGATGGTTCACGCGCCCGGTATTGGAGAATACAGTAAATAGCTAGGGGCCGTAAAGACGTGCTCAGGGGATCGCCAGTAAGGCCGGCGTTAGGTGGTGCTTAGCGCTATGCTATTTTCAACCGTAATCTTCAAAAAAAAGTCCTTGGCCTATTTGTTGCCCTTTGTAGATGCAGGAAACAAAGTCATGCCATTGGCATTGAAAGTACGCAAGAACCGGATGAGCCGAAAAAAGGACTTGACGAAGGGAGGATAGAGTTGATAGACTTATTGGTCAGGGAAAGCACAGAATGAAGGGATTTCTCTCTCTCGAAAAAGGAGTGCAGCTTTGGCGATGGTGGGTTCGCCTTATCGGGTCCGCCGGAGATTTCCCATGATTAGGTGAGTAACATCGCGTGAAAGTATTGTGGGACCCTGGGCAGACCCGCTGCCTGGGGTTCTTTTTTTGTGCAAGCGGGGAGAGAGACCAGGCTCTATCCCCCCCCAGGCCCGCATCCGCGCGCTAAGGGCTCGGAAGGAAATAAATGAGTCAGATGGCGAAGGATTTTTGGCCGATCGGCGAGGCGCGGAAAGGCCAAATGTACTGGATGTACATGACCTTTTCGCAACGAAGCGGGCGGA
>JBEKJU010000051.1:0-16628 GCA_050011095.1 Syntrophorhabdales bacterium | reverse complement strand
TGTCTCGCGTGTCATGCAGGCGGTTACCTTTCCCGCGAGCTTTATGCTGGTCGCCGCCATGAACCCCTGTCCCTGCGGCTACTACGGGGACCAGAGGAGGGCATGCATCTGTTCTGGCGCGCAGATACACCGCTACAGGGCAAAGGTGTCCGGCCCTCTGCTCGACAGGATTGACATACAGATTGCCCTTCCGCCCGTCACGATCAGGGAGTTGTCCCTCGATACGGAGGAGGAGTCTTCGGAGGCGATCAGAGAACGGGTAGTGGCCGCACGGGGGAGGCAGACGGAGAGGTTCAGGGGGGGCGTCAGGGCGAACGGGCAGATGACGGCGCGGATGGTGAAAAAGTATTGCGTCGTCGATACCGCCGGGAAGGCGCTCCTTGAGCAGGCGGTCGAAAGGTTCGGGCTCTCGGCAAGGGCTTACCACAGGGTGCTGAAGGTATCGAGGACCATTGCCGACCTCGAAGGCTGTGATGCGATCACCGACGCCCACGTGGCGGAGGCCATACAGTATCGCGTTCTGGACAAGAAGATGGTCGTGTGAGGAGGCAAGCTTTACCATCAAGCGGGAGGGACCGATCCCGCGCATCTGAATTTCTCACAACCCCGCCAAAAACCTGTACATTCTATTCCGCACATTTATATTGACAAATTAAAATACATATTTTAAATTTCAATTCCAGATAGCACGGGGGGTTGACATGAAGGTCCCGAGACAGGACGCCGCGAGGACCCGCGAGAGTCTTCTCGCGGCGGCAAGCGACATTTTTGCTGATAAGGGCTACCGCGATGCAACCATCGCGGAGATCAGCATACGGGCCGGCGCGAACGTAGCGGCCATAAACTACCACTTCGGCGACAAGGAGACGCTCTACAGGGAGGCCTGGCGCGATTCATTTCGGGAATCGGTCAAGGCCCATCCGCCCGACGGCGGCGTGGACGCGGGCGCCCGGCCTGGTCAACGCCTACGCGGCTATGTGGCCGCGCTGCTAGCGAGGATTACCGACAAGAACAACAAGGAGTTCCTGATCGTGCACAAGGAGCTTGCAAACCCGACCGGGCTCCTGGAAGAGGTGATCCAGGAAGAGATCCAGCCTATCCACCAGCGGATGGAGAACCTTGTCCTCGATATCATCGGCCCCCGGGCGTCTGACATGCAGGTGCGGTTCTGCACGATAGGCATAATAAGCCAATGTTTCATCCCGGTCGTCATCAACAGGATGGAGGCAAAGGAAAGGGACGCAAGAAACGATCCGTGGAAGATCGAGGACATCGAGGCGTATGCAGAACACGTGGTGAAGTTTTCGCTGGCCGGGCTGCGCGCGGTCCGGCATGGCGCGAAAAAGGGTGTGGGCGGACACTCGCGTAAGAGAGGTGGGCATGCAGATTAAGTATGGGCGAATCGTCGTGTGCGGGCTGGGAGTTCTCGCGATGTTTCTTATGGTGGCGGCGTGCGGAAAATCGAAGGCCGGTGGACCGTCGCAGGGGGGCGCCCCTGAAGTGGCTGTCGTGGTCTTGCAACCGGAGCGTGTGGCGCTCACCATGGAATTGCCCGGACGAACGTCACCCTTGCTCGTTGCGGAAGTGCGGCCCCAGGTGAGTGGCATTATCAAGAAGCGCCTGTTCATTGAAGGGTCTGACGTGAAGGCAGGCGACCTCCTTTACCAGATCGATCCGGCCATGTACGAGGCTGCCCGCGACAGTGCCGGGGCGGGCCTTTCCAGGGCCGAGGCGAACATGATCTCCATCCGGGCCAAAATGGAGCGCTACAAGGAGCTGGTGACCATCAATGCGGTCAGCCGGCAGGATTACGATGACGCGACCGCGGCGCTCCAGCAGGCCAAAGCCGATATTGAAGGAAACAAGGCAGCCCTGGATACCGCCCGCATCAATCTGGCATATACCCGTGTGACCGCGCCGATTACCGGGCGCATCGGCAGATCGAATGTGACGGTAGGCGCCCTCGCAACGGCGAACCAGAGTATCCCCTTCGCGACCATTCAACAGCTTGATCCGATTTATGTGGACGTGACCCAGTCGAGCGCCAATCTGCTCCAGCTTCAACGCAACATGGCAGCCGGTCGTATCCAGGACTGCGGTCCCAACAAGGCGCGGGTGAAGTTGCTCCTCGAAGACGGCGCGCCGTACCCCTTTGAAGGAAGCCTCAAGTTCTCCGATGTCACCGTCGATCCCAGTACCGGGTCGTTCATCCTCCGGATTGTCGTTCCCAATCCGAGGCATATGCTTCTGCCGGGCATGTATGTCCGCGCAGCGGTCCAGGAGGGGGTGGTCGACCGAGCGATCCTTGTTCCCCAGCAGGGGGTATCCCGCGACCCGAAGGGGAATCCCGTGGCGCTCGTCGTGGATGGCTCGGGTAAGGTTGAACAGCGGATGATCACGGTCGACCGCGCCTTCGGCGACAGATGGCTCGTCATTGCAGGCCTGGCAGCCGGCGACCGGGTGATCGTCGAGGGTAGTCAAAGAGTGCAGCCGGGCGCTTCCGTAAAGGTTGCCCCCTTCGATGCCGGCCGGAAAGACGGCCCAGGGGCCGTGAAGGCAGCCCAGGGGCCGGTAAAAGCGAATTGAGCGGGGGTGCGTAATGTTATCGAAATTCTTCCTGGATCGCCCGGTCTTCGCCTGGGTTATCGCCGTTATCATCATGCTCGCGGGCGGCCTGGCGATCCACGAGTTGCCCATATCACAGTATCCCCCGGTCGCACCCCCATCGATCTATATTCAGGCCACGTATCCAGGGGCCTCGGCGGAGACGGTGGAAAACACCGTAACCCAGATCATCGAGCAGAAGATGACCGGCCTTGACAAGATGCTCTATTTGTCGGCCACCAGCGATTCATCCGGAACCTCGCGCACCGAGTTGACCTTCGCGCCGGGCGTGGACCCGGACCTCGCCTGGTCGAAGGTGCAGAACAAGCTCCAACTCGTCATGGCGAGCCTGCCGGACGTGGTCCAGCGCCAGGGTGTCGAGGTTGGCAAGGCCACCAGAAACTATCTGATGGTCGTGGGCCTGATCTCGGAAGACGGCAGCATGGACGGCAACGACCTCCGGGACTACGCCCAATCGAACCTCGAGAAGGTGGTCGCGCGGGTGCCCGGTGTGGGCGAGGTGGAGGAATTCGGAACCCAGTATGCCATGCGTGTCTGGCTCAACCCCCAGAGGCTGACCGATTATTCCCTGACTGTCGATGATGTCGTCACGGCGCTCCAGTCTTACAACGTGGAGGTCTCCGCGGGCCAGTTCGGCGGGGTGCCGGCAGTGGAGGGGCAGCGCCTGAACGTCTCCGTTATCGTCCAGAGCCTGCTGAAGACCCCTTCCGAGTTCGCCGCCATCCCCATCCGCGTCAATCCGGACGGCTCCGTAGTGCGGATCAGGGATGTGGGGCGGACGGAGCTGGGAACCGAGAGCTACGATGTCGAGGCCTATTACAACGGCAAACCCACCGCCGGCATGGCTATCCGGCAGATCGCCGGTGCGAACGCGCTCGATACGGCCGATGCAATAAAGGCAAAAATGAAGGAGATGAGCCGCTATTTCCCTCCGGGGATGAAGGTCGTCTATCCTTACGATACCACCCCTTTTGTCAAAGTGGCCATCCACGAGGTGGTGAAGACCCTCTTTGAGGCTATCCTGCTCGTTTTCGTGATCATGTGGCTTTTCATGGGGAACATCCGGGCCACCCTGATCCCTACCATCGCGGTGCCGGTGGTGCTCCTGGGGACCTTTGCGGTGCTTTCGCTTTTCGGGTTTTCCATCAATATGCTGACCATGTTCGCCATGGTGCTGGCCATCGGCCTTCTGGTGGACGACGCCATCGTGGTGGTGGAAAACGTGGAACGGATCATGAGCGAGGAAGGGCTTTCGCCAAGGGAAGCCACGGCTAAGTCCATGGGGCAGATCACGAGCGCCCTCATCGGCATCGGGCTTGTGCTCTCGGCGGTCTTCGGTCCCATGGCCTTTTTCAGCGGCTCCACCGGCGTCATCTATCGCCAGTTTTCCGTGACCATCATCGCCGCCATGCTCCTGTCCGTGCTTGTGGCCCTGATCCTGACACCGGTCCTCTGCGCCTCCCTCCTCAAGCCGGTGCCGGCGGGACATGAGCCGGCGGAAAACGCGGTCTTTTTCCTACGCCCCTTTTTCCGGAGGTTTGACCGCCTCTTTTACCGGACAAGAGACCGGTATGTAAAAACGGTCGAACGCTCCTTTTCCAAGAAAGTGCGCTACCTGTGCATCTATCTTTTTATCGTGGCGGCCGTGGGCCTTCTCTTCCTTCGTATGCCGACGGGTTACCTTCCCGATGAAGACCAGGGCGTACTGATCGTTCAGGCGATGCTGCCGACGGGCGCCACCCTGGAGCAGACGCGGAAAGTCGCGGGGGAAATCCAGCGCTATTTCGTGGAGAACGAAAAAGAGGCAGTGGAATCCTGCATGCCGATTCCCGGTATCAGCTTTTCCGGAACGGGTCAGACGAACGCTCTGGCATTTGTCAACCTCAAGGACTGGAAGCTCCGCGGCCGGTCGGACCTGAAGGTGCAGGCCATCGCGGAGCGGGCCACGAGGGCCTTTTCTCAAATCCGCAACGCCATGGTGTTCGCCTTCCCGCCGCCCTCCGTGATCGAGTTGGGCAACGGCACCGGGTTCGACTTCGAGCTGCTGGACCGGGGCGGGCTCGGCCACGACAAGCTGACGGCGGCCCGCAACCAGCTTCTCGGCATGGCTTCAAAAGACGCGCGCCTCACCAAAGTCCGGCCTAACGGTATGGAGGATGTGCCCCAATACCGGGTGGACGTGGACTGGGGAAAGGCGGGCGCCCTCGGGATCCCCATTACCTCCATCCATAATACCATCTCGGATGCCTTCGGCAGCGCCTATGTCAACAACTTCGTTCAGGCGGGCAGGGTCAAGCGGGTGTTCGCGCAGGCGGACGCCCCCTTTCGCATGCTGCCCAGGGACGTAGAAGGGCTCTATGTGCGGAATACCGCGGGGAAGATGGTCCCTTTTTCCGCTTTTACCTCCACCCGCTGGACGTCCGGTTCCCCGAGGCTTGAGCGCTACAACGGTTTCCCTTCGATGAATATCTGGGGCGAGCCGGCGCCGGGGAGGAGTTCCGGTGAGGCGATGCGGGCGATGGAGGAGATGGTCGCGAAACTGCCGAACGGAATCGGCTATGAATGGAACGGCCTTTCCTACCAGGAGCGGATGGCAAGCTCCCAGGCGCCCATGCTGTACGCCTTTTCCATTATCGTCATCTTCCTGTGCGTGGCGGCCCTGTACGAGAGCTGGCCGATCCCGCTCGCCAACATGCTGATGTTGCCCCTGGGCGTATTCGGCGCGACCCTGGCCACCTGGCTCAGGGGCATGTCCAATGATGTCTACTTCCAGATCGGTTTCCTCACCACCCTGGGGCTGACGACAAAAAACGCCATCCTTATTATTCAGTTTGCAAAGGAGCGGATGGCGCACGGCGCCGGGCTGATCGAGGCCACCCTTGAAGCGGCGCGGCTGAGGCTGCGGCCGGTCATTATGACCTCGCTGGCCTTTTTCTTCGGCGTCCTGCCGCTGGCCATCGCGCGAGGCGCGGGCGCGGGCGCGATGAATGCCATCGGCACCGCCGTGACCGGCGGGATGCTCTCCGCCACATTCATCGACCTCTTTTATATCCCGCTCTTCTTTGTCCTCATATCCCGCACGTTCAAGGGAAAGCACGCGGACCCGACACCGGAGAATCGCCCGGATTGTCCCGCGCCTTCGGAGGGACAGTAGATATGATACGGAACATGTTGCCAATCATCCTTACTGTTATCTGCCTGGCCGCGTGCACCATGATCCCTAAGTATCAACGCCCGGCGCCGCCCATCCCGGCCGGGTGGCCGACCGGCCCTGCCTATAAGGGGGTTGACGACGGCGGAGCCAACCCGCCTGCCGCCGACGTCGGCTGGCGCGAGTTCTATGCAGATGAGCGCCTGCGGAAGGTTCTCGGTCTTGCCCTCGCGAACAACCGCGATCTACGGGTAGCGGCATTAAACATCGAAAGGGCCAGGAACCTTTACCGGATACAGCGGGCCGAGCTGTTACCAGCCGTCAATGCCGTGGGCGACCTCACCGAGGAGAAGTACCCAGCCTATCTCTCCCCGACAGGTAAAGCCATGACCCTCAGATACTACGACGCCGGTGTGGCAATCAGCTCCTGGGAGATCGACTTTTTCGGTCGCCTTCGAAGCCTTAATGCGGAAGCGCTGGAACAGTACCTTGCGACGGGGCAGGCGCTCCGCAGCGCGCAGATATCGTTGATGGCCGAGGTTGCCTCCACGTATCTGACCTACGCCGCGGACGGCGAGAACCTGAAGCTCGCCCAGTCGACGCTTGAGGCCCGGCAGGCCACCTACAACCTGATTCAGCGTCGTTTTGAGGTTGGCGCCTCATCCGCCCTTGACCTGCGCCAGGTCCAGACCACCGTGGAATCGGCGCGGGTGGACGTCGTGGGATATATTCGCCTGGTAGCCCTGGATGAAAACGCGCTGAACCTTCTGGTCGGCGCCCCGGTGCCTCCCGAGCTACTGCCCGGGGAGCTGAATGCGGTGACGCCGCCAAAGGATATTGCACCCGGCCTGGCTTCCGACCAGCTCCTCCTCCGGCCTGATATCCTCCAGGCCGAGAACCAGCTCAAGGCCGCCAACGCCAACATCGGCGCCGCCCGGGCAGACTTTTTCCCCCGCATCTCCCTCACCACCAGCTACGGAACAAGCAGCATGGAGCTGTCCGGTCTGTTCAAGGCCGGCTCCAGTGTCTGGACCTTCGCGCCGGACATCACCCTCCCGGTCTTCGATGCCGGTTCAAGGTGGGCAAATCTTAAGGTAGCAAAGGCTGATCGTGACATATCCGTCGCCCAGTATGAGAAGGCCATTCAGACGGCCTTCAGGGAAGTGGCGGACGCCCTTGCCCAAAGGGGGACCCTGGGCAGTCAGATAGCGGCCCAGGAATCCCTTGTCCAGGCCACGCAAGAGACCTTTAACCTCTCCGATGCCCGCTATATGAAGGGAATTGACAGCTACCTGGCCGTCCTCGACGCGCAACGCTCTTTTTATTCCGCCCAGCAGGGTCTCATCTCGCTGCGCCTGGCCAGGCTCAATAGCCTGGTAACGCTCTATAAGGTGCTGGGTGGGGGCAGTGGCCCGGCCTTGTGAGGCTTATATCGGCCGCGCCTCGAAAAAGGGCGCGCGCCGCGCCCCCGGTATTACCCGCCGGCCGGGGCGTCTTCTTCCTTGTGGTGTTTAATCACCCGGCCCTCCACGGTGAATATCACGTCTTCCCCCACGTTCGTCGAGAGATCGGCGATGCGTTCGAGGTTTTTGGTGATATTTAGGAGATGAACGGAGCGCTCGATGGTCGAGGGGTCGGAGCTCATATACGTGATAAGCTCCCTCACGACCTGGTCCTGGAGCGCGTCAACAATGCTGTCCCGCTCGCACACGGCCCTTGCGAGCTGCGCATCCCCCTTCACAAAGGAGAGGAGACTGTCCCGCACCATCCCCGTCACCTCTTCGGCCATCCTCGGGATGTCGATGAGGGGCTTCACCTGGGGCCTCTCGATGAGGTAAAGGGCGTCTTCCGCGATGTTGACCGCGTGGTCCGCCATCCGCTCCAGGTCTTTGTTCATTCCCAGCGCCATCAGTATTGTCCTGAGGTCGCGCGCCCTGGGCTGGAACTGGGCGATAAGGTTCGTACAAAGCGTATCCACGCCGATCTCCCATTGATTGGCCTTTGGCTCGTCCTTCTCGATGATATCTTTTAGTATCTCCCGGTTTCCGTCGAGGAGACCCCGGATGCACCTCCGGATCATCTGCTCCACAAAATCGGCATATGTTGTCAGCTCACGCTTAAGGTCAATCAGCCGCTCTTCGAGCATCCCGCCTCCTATCCGAACTTGCCCGTCAAATACTGCTCGGTCCTCTTGTCTTTCGGAACGGTAAAGAGTTTCGCCGTCGGCCCGAACTCGACCAGCTCTCCCAGATAGATGAAGGCGGTGAAATCGGAGATGCGGGCGGCCTGGGGGATGTTGTGGGTCACCTGGATGATCGTCACGGCAGCCTTCAATTCGACGACCAACTTCTCTATGTGGGTGGTTGCCTTCGGGTCGAGGGCGGACGTGGGCTCATCCAGGAGCAGGACGTCAGGATACATGGCGAGGGCGCGGGCGATGCAGAGCCGCTGCTGCTGGCCCCCGGAGAGGAAGGTCCCTTTCCTGTGGAGATAATCCTTCACCTCGTCCCACAGAGCGGCCTTCCCCAGCGACTCTTCCACGATCCGATCCTTGTCGCCCTTGGAGATGCGTATGCCGTTGAGGTTATACCCCGCGACCACGTTGTCGTAGATGCTCATGGTGGGGAAGGGGTTGGGCCTCTGAAAGACCATCCCGATCCTCCTCCTCACGATGATCGGCTCGATGTCGTACACATTCTCATCGTCGAGGAGGATCCTCCCCGAATAGGTCGCATTGGGCACCAGCTCGTGCATGCGGTTGATGCATCTGATGAGGGTAGTCTTGCCGCAACCCGACGGCCCCATGATGGCCGTGATCCTGTTCCTGAGGAAAGAGAGGTTTATATCCCTCACCACGTCCTGTCCATCGAAACCCGCGCTGAACCCCTCGATCTTCAGGACCGCGCCGTCCATCTCCGCGTCATCGTTTTCCCACATGTGTCCTGAGGCAGATCCCGTTTCGCTCATCACCCGCCTTTTGCGTCCCTTAGGTTTTCGTGCGAAGGACCGCGCACCGGCCTTGTGAACTTTTCCGCACACCTATACTGACGCCATTCTAACCGCTTCAGGTTAAGCCTTAATGAAGCTTTTGTTAATGTTTGGTTAATTTAATTAAGGTAAACCCCCGGCTCTGCCGGGGGACTCCTGGAGTTTGACTTTTGCGGGATTGTGCTTTTCGCAGGTAACGGTAAGGAGCGCGCGAGATGGCAGGTTCTTTCATCGTCACCCCCGTGGAAACGGGGGTCCAGGAGCGCGTAAACCTACTAAAACTGGATTCCCGCGTTCGCGGGAATGACGGCAAAGGACGGTTTTTCTCCGTTTGCGATCAGGCCCCTTCGAGGGGCCAGCAAACGGCAAGCCCCCGGCTCTGCCGGGGATTATGACTTAAAGGAAGCAGGCCCGCTTGCCGGTCGGACTGCGCCGATGAAGGGGGCGACCGGGTATCCACGCGGTGGGTTGTCCCGGTAATTGCGCGAAGATAAGCGACTCGGTATCAGGAGTGGAGGGGCAGTGTGATGCAAAAGCGGCTTCCCGCGCCCGGCGTGCTCTCGACGCTGATCTCGCCGCCGTGGAGGAGCACGATGTGCTTCACGATGGAGAGGCCGAGCCCCGTGCCGCCCGTCTTTCTCGACCGTGACTTATCGATCACGTAGAAGCGCTCGAAGATATGGGAGAGCTTGTCCCTGGGCATGCCTATGCCCGTGTCGCGCACCTCGATCGTCACCTCCCGGCCACCGGAGAGCGCGAGCAGGATTTCCCCGCTGTCGGTATATTTGATCGCATTGTCGAGGAGGTTGATCAACATCTGTTCGATCTTGAAGGGATCTGCCTGCACCTTGGGGAGATCGGCGGGGCGTTCAAGCCTGAGGGTCAGGTTCTTCTCTCTCACCTGATTGTCGAATATGCGTATCGTATTCTCCGCGAGCGTCCCGAGGTCGAGTTCCTCGACCTCCAGACCTGCGCCCCTTTCCTCGAGCTGGGAGAGGAGGAGAAGGTCGCTGACTATGTTGATGAGCCTGTCGGCGTTTCTCTTGATGATCTCCACGTAGTGCCTGGTCCTTTCGTCCGCTTCCTCTTCGAGTGTTTCTGCGAAGCCCTTTATCGACGTGAGGGGGGTGCGAAGCTCGTGGGAGACGCTTGACACCAGGTCCCGTTTGATCTTTTCTACTTCCCTCATGTCCGTTATGTCGTGGAGGACAAGGACGACCTCGTCATCCGGGTCGATGTGGGTGGCGCTGCACAAGAATATCTTTCCCTCGATCTCCACCTCCTGGACAGGATTGAGCATCCCGCTCCGCGCCTTCTCCATAAGCTCCACGAACTGGGACTGCCTGAGGGCCTCCCAGTAGAGCTGTCCCTCAAGGGCGGTCTCCCGTCCCAGAATCGCCTTCAGGCTCTCATTGCAGTAAATGATGTTGCCCCTCCTGCCGATGACCACAAGCCCCTCCCTGAGGGAGTCGATGATGCTCTTCAATTCCGCCTTCTGCCGTTTAAGCTCGTCGAACGCGGTTTCAAGCTCCCGGCTCATGGAGTTGAAGGTGTCCGCCAATGCGCGAAACTCGTCGTTCCTGTTGAGAAAGACGCGGGTGTTGAAGTCCCCGGAGGCAAGTTTCCGGGCAGCCCCGGTCAGCTCCCTGATGGGACGTGAGATGCTCCCCGACACGATGAGGGCCGCAATGAGGGCAAGCAGGGAAAAGAGCGCCCACATCTCGATCAGGTGGCCCATGAGTAGCGGTGGGATCCTGGTATCCTTGACGAACAGGCTCGTCCTGAGCACCCCCACGATCCTTCCGTCCCTTTCCAGGGGCAGGGCCACGTAGAGGGCATCCTGGTTCATAGTGCTGCTGTACCGTGTGGAACTCCCGGTCCTCCCGGAAAGGGCCTCCATGACCTCGGGCCGGTTCCCGTGGTTCTCCATCGTCCGGGGATTCTCGTTCGAATCTGCGACGACCGCACCCTTAGCGTCGATCACCGTGATCCGTGTCCGCACCTGCCTTGCCATACCCTTGAGCCGTTCGTTGAGGCGTAGATAGGTGCCCCCTTCGAGCGATTCCGTGACCTCGGCCTTCAGGGAGAGGCCGAGGCTCGTGAGGTTTTCCATGAGGGAGCGGCGGTACAGGTCTTTGAAGGTGTCGGAAAAGGCGAGGAGGCTCACCCCCGAAAACACGAGGATAATGAAGAGATACCCTATGAATATTCGCGTGAAAAGAGAGTTCTTCATGCCTCCAGCTTGTAGCCGGCCCCCCGCACGTTCCTGATGAATCGGGATGCCTTGCCCATTTTCTCCCTCAGGTGCCTGATGTGCACGTCCACCGTGCGTTCTGATACGACCTTGTCATGACCCCAGAGAAAGTCGAGTATCCTCTCTCGGGAGAACACCCAGCCCGGTTTTGAGCCGAGGAATTCAAGGATGCGAAATTCGACGGGCGTCACCTCTATCGTCTTATTCTCGATCACGACCAGATGCCTCCGGAGGTCGATGGTCAAAAGGCCGCCGATCTCAACCTCGTGGCTTTCCGGCACCCTGGGCTCGCTCCTCCTCAGGACCGCCTTGACCCTCGCCACAAGCTCCTTCGGGGAAAAGGGCTTCGTAATGTAATCGTCTGCCCCCATCTCCAGCCCGAGCACCTTGTCCACCTCATCGGCCCGCGCGGTGAGCATGATAACCGGCACCGATTGGAACCGACCGCCTTTCCTCATGGACTTGCAGATCTCCAGGCCGTCCGCATCGGGCAGCATCAGGTCGAGGAGGACGAGGTCGGGGGTCTCCCGTTGGATAAAGCGATAGAAAGACCCGGCATCGCCGAACGTCCTGACCTTCATCCCCGCTTTCTTCAGGTGGACCGATACAAGCTCCATGATATCCTCGTCGTCATCGACGACTGCGAGGAGCGGTGTCCTCGCCGGCATGATCGATCCCGTCTCATGTTCCATGTCTCCTCCGCACCCTCTCGCCTCTATATAATCATACTACATTGATTGATCTGATTCCTCTGTTCACTCAATTCGCAGGGATTACGCAAACCGGACCACGAGGAAAGAGGGAACTGGAGGCAACGATACGCGCCTCCTTGCCGAAAAACGCCGGACTGCATACGAGATCTTTCCTAAAAGCTAAGGGAGCGGTTGATCGAAGGTTTTATGAGCGCATTGCGAAAGCGACCGGGGTAAGGCCGCGAAGGAAGGAATGATACGTCCCCGCCGGAAGGCCTCCGCGTTCGCGTGGTGGCGGATTTGCCGGCTGATCAGGGGATTTGCACAATGCGATTGATACCGGGTCGCTTATCTTCGCCACACCTTTGTTGTCGCATCAAGGCTTTCCTCGACGTACAAGTCGACCCACGCTGTGCGACCCACTGCGTGGGTACCCCGCCGACGCCAACGCCTGCGCATCAAAGCCGCCCTGGTACCCCGCCGAAGGCGAGGGCGGTGCCTTTGAATGCAACCCGGTATGAGGCCTTTTTCCCTCCGGCCTTGGGGGCAAAGCCCTTTGCGTGGCGCGGGCAGGACGTGTTGGGATCGCAGCCGGGAAACACTATCGCCAACCCGCGCAACGCGACACTAGTATTCCTTCACGGGCTTCATATCGAGGACCCGCCTGAGCGACACGAACTCACCCACGTGATAGGCGTTGTGGTCGGCGGCAAGCAGTATCTCCCGGAATACCGTGTAGTCCCGCGCATGGGGAAGGGGTGTAAAAAAGCTCGTCCGGGGGTCTTCGACGATCTCCTCGAGGGCCTTGAGGTCCCGGCGAAAGCCCTCGACGGACTGTTCCCACTCTGTCCGGGTTGCCGATTTATCCCGCTCGGGCCAGTACCCCTTTGGAAATTCCGGGGACACATGGCCGGGGTTCCTAACGAATTCAAGGATGTCCCACTGGACGATCCTCATGTGCTCCAGGAGGTGCCACACCGTGTAGGTGCCCTGGGGCACCTTCCTGTTTATATCCTCCATGGGAAAACCCGGGACCGCATCATCGAAGCCCATATGCGCGTTGCCCCCGGCGAGGAGGGCGAGAAGCTCTTCCCGCACTATGCTGTCGTAATTCATGGTGTCTCCTCCTGCCCACATTATAAGGCCCGCTCGGCCGGAATTACACCCCGATCCCTTCATCCGCAGGCTGTCCTTCACGCGTTGGACCGTGCGTTTGGCGATTTCTATTCCCGCTCGGCTTTCGCCTTCTCGCCCTTCTTCCGCCGGTCGGGAGGATATCTCTTGATCACGTCGGCGTGATAACGATAGGGCTTGTCGGTCCCCATTTCGAGGACCACGTAGTTTTTCCAGTCGACCTGGATCGTGGGGGGCAAAAGGGGCGTGGCGGTCCATCTCTCCCCGTTGTGATAGAAAAAGAGCTTTCGCCCGGTGTCCATGTAGACGGCCGACTCCGGGTAGTAGCGGTACTGGTGCCGCGTCCGGGACGCCTGCGTCGGCGCCCACGCAGGTCCACTGGGCCGGACCGGCGGAGGCGCCTGGCACCCCGAGGCAGTGAGGATGCCGAGGGAGAGCGCCGTGAGCGCGAGCAGGGCCCGGAGGCCCCGGAATCTCCTCTTTCGGGTCGTTTGGACGACGCCGTCCCGGTCGGGCAGGATCGTCCTATCCCTTTTCGTCTTTGCCATCATCCGTGTCACTATTGTCGGCCGCCGGCCGCGCAAAGTCAAGTGTCCTGAACGCCGGGCCAATTCGGGACAATCCGGCGGGCTTCGCTCAAACACCGAGGGCCCGTGAGCAGCAGGGGAGGCAGACAGCGACAATACCAGTGTTTGCGTGGCCGGGGTGTCCCTTCCGCGAGGGGGCGCGGTTCACATGGCAGACGTGGCAGGTACGTCCGTATATGTTCCCCCCCTCTATTTCTTTTGAAGCAAAAGTGATACAATGCGGTATCGACGTAAACCGCAGGGGAGACAACGGTGGTGCTCAAATTACCTTTTACGTGTCCGATTTGCGGCAAGAGGAAAGAATATGCGGTTGCAGAACTGGTCGAAGGCGCCCACCTGGAATGCCCTTTCTGCACACTGAAGCTGACCCTCCACGGCCACATGCTGCACGAGGTGGAGGAGCAGATCGAAAAACTGAAGGCACGGTGACAATGAGACAGGTGCGGATGTCCCGCCTCGCGGAAGGCCCGGAACTTGCATGCATTACGTTTCCGGGCTGGTCACTTGACTAGCACGTAATGAAAATGGATTGGAACCATATACAAATCCTGGGCTGGTATGACCATCGGGGAAGGGCCTATTTGATCCCCTGGCAGGAGAGTCGCCCCACGATCAAGGTGGTGGTGACCGGGGTCAAAGAAGCGGGCATGCCCCTTCTCGACATGCCTGTACCTGCCGGGGCGGTGTTCCACACGATCCCGGAAGACAGGAATCCCTACGAATACGCCAAGGAGAAAGGCGGATTGTACGCCGTAGCGTGTTACGTGGAAGAGGGGTTCGAGAGGAAAGAGGCGTGAGCCCGTCGACAACCCGAACCCCCTAAGGCCCCTCTGTGGCCGAGGTTTTACCATATCGGCCGTTTTCCGAAAAACCCCCGGGGTAGCCCCCGGGGGTAAGATGCGCCTCGTCGGCAGGATGTCCCATCATGCCTCGAAGAGTGTGATGATCGGGTACTCCTTGATCCTCAGCACACCGTCAAGGGTCTTGAAGGTGGCCCGGACCGTGCGCTCGATCTCCGCAAAGCTCGTTCCCTTCGCGAGGAGCACGATGTTGAACGGGCCGCCCGTGTAGTCGCAGGTCACGACCTGGTCGTTGAAATAGAGGGCGGGGTAGGTTGCCTCGATCCGCTCCTTTTCTATTTCGAGCATGACGTAGGAAGAAACCCTGTGCCGTGCCGCCTGGCTCGATTCAGCCTCGTTCTCACCTTTATCCCTGCCGAGTGCCTTGTCCGCGGAACCGATGATGTTGATTACGTTCTCGTCGAACATCGGCGTTTCCACCGGCAGAAGGGATACCTCGCCGACGCCGTGCATCGTCTTGATCTCCTTTTCTACCAGCTCGTTGAGGTCGTCGAATGTCGGCGCCTGCAAGAGGAGCACCAGATCGTAGTCGCCCCTGACGGCATCGCAATAGAGTACGTTACGATGGAAGTAGAGCTTCCGGTACGTCTGGAGGAGGTGGGCGGAGTTGTCGAGAGATACCATGGCGTACATGCTGACCGATTCCTTCGTTGCCACCGTTTCCTGAGGCGGAGGCGCCACGTCCGCTTCCTGGGCCTTTGGCTCGAGCTCCTCCAGGATTTGCGCCAGTTGATCCATGTCGAACGGTTTTTCGAGGTACGCATCGGCTGATTTCGCCTCCTCGGCAATCGCCTCGCTCCCATGGCCCGTGATGATGATCACGGGAAGCTGCGGATAGCTGAACTTGATTACCTTGAGAAGCTTGAGGCCGTCAATGTCAGGGAGCCTGATATCGACAACCGCGCAGCTAAGGGGTATCTGTTTCTTCTTGAACATCTCCAGCGTATGCAGGCCCTTCATGCCATTCTCGCAGGGCTCGGTCTCGTAGCCCTTCTGCATGAGTCCCATGGTCACGCTTCTTCTCAGGGATGGCTCGTCGTCTATTAAGAGCACCTTCTTTTCCATTTTATCTCTCCTTTTTGTCATTTTCTGTTGTTCCATCTCACCCCCAAAACTGCAATAGTGATGCCAAATTTAAAACGGCAAGCATGACGCATGGTTAGGTGTAAATGCGCCGGCGGGCCCGCGGATGCAGTGATAAGAGAACAGGTGTCTCATGATGAATTGGTCGTATTGACGGGGTTTTCCGGACTGTTAATATTCTTCGCCCTTATCACTGACGCAGATGTCCTTGAAAGATAAGGGTTTCAGTCTATCAAGAATTTTTATAGCAAGAACCTATGCGAAACGCGCCTTCAAGAGGCGGCCCCTGCGTCCGGGTGTCCCCCCCCGACGACTGCGGAACCGGGGGTGCGTATTGACGCGCCCCCGGTTCATAATCACGAACCGTTCACGGACCCTTTCAGGTCTTATGCCCCGCCTGCGGGGGCGGCGGCCAGTCTCGCGACGAAGCCCTGCGTGTTCAGGCCCGTGCTGGACGGGGTCCCCGCGATCTGGGCGAGATAGACCTGACCGAGTTTTTCCAGGTGATCGGTCACGTTGTCGAAGTAGTTGTAATGAACCTGCTCTTCGTCGTTGATCAGTTGCAGCAGCTTTTCGCTCGTGCTGTCGCCGTTTTCCCTGCATACCAGGATGAAGCGGTTGTAGGACGTCATCGCCTCATCCTCGAGCGCCGTATCGAAGGAAAAGACCGTCTCGACCGACTGGCCTTTTTCAACCGTCGCCGAAAGATCACTCGTCGGCAGCCCGCTCAATTCCTCTATTCTGTCCGCAAGCATCTCCGCGTGGCGCATCTCATCGATGGCGATGAGCTTAACCTTCATCGCCATATCCCCGTAATCCATGTTATCCAGGTCGTAGTGCTGGACCATATACTGGTGAATGGCGTGAAGCTCCATGGACCGTGCGCTGTTCAAAGCTTCGATGATCTTTTTCTTTTGTTCTTCCCTCACCGGGTTGTGAGCCATCCGACACCTCCTCTTCTGTGCGCTTTAAGCCCCGGCCGATCCCGGCGGGGTGCCGGGGCGCTTACAGATAGTATTATCACGAAAGAAGCACAGGGCAAGGAAAAACGACAGACGCCGTCGGGGGCGCCGCCGCCCGGCGCCGCGGTATTATATTTTTTATAGAAGAATGGACGATGACGGCCTGGTTTCGCGCTTGCTGATATGACATGCCTTTGTCTCCATACTGGGAGGTACGTTATCGTGGTATCCCTAAAAAAATGGAGGAGTGATACCGAGTCACATTCAAAAAGGCGCGTCGAGGAGAGCGACA
>JBEKJU010000050.1:0-27334 GCA_050011095.1 Syntrophorhabdales bacterium | reverse complement strand
AATAAATGAGTCAGATGGCGAAGGATTTTTGGCCGATCGGCGAGGCGCGGAAAGGCCAAATGTACTGGATGTACATGACCTTTTCGCAACGAAGCGGGCGGACAAAAAGACGAGCCAGATGGTCCATTTATTTTCTGACGAGCCCTAAGGTCCGGCCTCTCTCAACTTGCAGGGCAGCTATCCGCGGGCCCTTCTTTTTCATGTGTGCAATCATAATAGCGAGAAGACGGCATCCGGCCTTACCCGAAAAAAATGACGCGCAGCTATTGACAAGAAAGCGGGACAGCTATTATATTATTTTTGGCAATAACCTTTGCATATTGCTAATCACCAAAAATCAAGAAAGGAGTGTGATACGATGAAAGTCAAGCCATTGCAGGACAGACTCGTAGTCAAGAGGCTCGAAGAGGAGGAGAAGACAAAGGGGGGAATCATCATCCCCGATGCAGCCAAAGAAAAGCCCCAGGAAGGGCGGGTGATCGCGGTAGGGGATGGCAAGGTCCTCGAAAGCGGCCAGAAATCGCCACTATCGGTTAAAGTTGGTGACAAGATCCTTTTCGGCAAATATTCAGGAACCGAGATAAAGATCGAGGGTGAGGAGCATCTCATTTTGCGGGAAGACGACGTTCTTGCCATAATCGAAGATTAATATTAAGGAGGGGCATATAATGGCGAAAGATATCGTATACGATCAGAAGGCAAGAGAGGCACTCCTGAAGGGTGTGAATACGCTTGCCGATGCGGTGAAGGTCACGCTCGGTCCCAAGGGAAGGAACGTGATCCTTGAAAAGACCTTCGGGTCGCCTACCGTCACGAAGGACGGCGTTACCGTTGCGAAAGAGGTGGAGCTCGAGGACAAGTTCGAGAACATGGGCGCCCAGATGGTGAAAGAGGTGGCGAGCAAGACGTCCGATGTGGCGGGTGATGGAACGACCACCGCAACGGTGCTCGCCCAGGCAATCTACAAGGAAGGCGCCAAGCTCGTCGCCGCAGGCCATAACCCCATGGAGCTGAAACGGGGCATCGACAAGGCGGTCGCCGTCGTGATCGACGAGCTGAAGAAGCTCTCGAAACCTACGAAAGACCAGAAAGAGATAGCCCAGGTAGGAACGATCTCCGCGAACAACGACGAGACCATCGGGAACATTATCGCGGAGGCCATGGGCAAGGTGGGAAAAGAGGGCGTCATCACGGTGGAGGAGGCGAAGAGCATGGAGACCACCCTCGATATCGTCGAGGGCATGCAGTTCGACAAGGGGTATATCTCTCCCTACTTCGTGACGAATCCCGACAAGATGGAAGCCATTCTCGACGAGCCCGTTATCCTCATCAACGAGAAAAAAATCAGCACCATGAAGGATCTCCTCCCTATCCTCGAACAGGTCGCGAAGATGGGCAAGGCGCTTGTGATCATATCAGAGGACGTCGAGGGTGAGGCCCTGGCAACCCTCGTGGTGAACAAGCTGAGGGGAACGTTGAAGGTCGCCGCGGTGAAGGCGCCCGGATTCGGCGATAGAAGGAAGGCCATGCTCGAGGATATCGCTATCCTTACGGGCGGCCAGGTCGTATCGGAAGAACTCGGCATAAAGCTTGAGAGCATCGGTATAAAAGACCTGGGCAGCGCCAAGCGGGTGGTGATCGACAAGGACAATACGACGATCGTCGATGGCGCGGGCGAAAAGAAGGAGATCGAGGGCCGGGTCAAACAGATCAGGACCCAGATCGAAGAGACGACCTCCGATTATGACAGGGAGAAACTCCAGGAAAGGCTCGCAAAGCTAGTGGGCGGCGTTGCCGTTATCAACGTCGGGGCGGCAACGGAATCGGAGATGAAGGAGAAGAAGGCCCGCGTGGAAGACGCCCTGAACGCCACAAAGGCGGCAGTGGAAGAAGGCGTTATCCCCGGCGGCGGGGTTGCCTTCGTGCGCGCCATCGCGAAACTCGAGGAACTGAACCTTGAGGGCGAGCGGCAGTTCGGCGTGAAAATAGTGAAGAAGGCCCTTGAGGAGCCCATCAGGTGGATCGCCCAGAACGCCGGCCACGACGGCTCGATAATAGTCGAGAAGGTGAAGAACGGGAAGGTCAATTTTGGGTTCGATGCAGCGAAAGAGGTGTACGTGGAAGACATGATGGCCGCAGGCATCATCGACCCGACAAAGGTGGCAAGGACCGCGTTGCAGAACGCCGCATCGGTTGCGTCACTCCTCCTCACCACCGAGGCGATGATTGCGGAAAAGCCGAAGGAAAAGGCGCCCTATCCTCCCATGCCGCCGGGCGGCGGGATGGAAGGTATGTACTAGGGGGCGGAAGAGCATACGCGGGAAGCTTAAGATCGGGGGGCCTTTGAGCCCCCTCTTTTTTGCCCCGGTCTCACCAATACCCGCCAGTCGCGGGCGGTTCACGAATGCCCGGTGCGAATTTCCCCCGCCCTGGTGTCGCTCCTGCCGACTACCGGAGGATATTGCCCGGCCGTGAGCGCATACCATACGGACAGCTGAAAAAGAACTGGTCCAGATGGGAGCGCGAAAGACACTGGGAGGGACACGGAGACGAGGGCCATAGGGGCCCCGAGGGGCACCACGAGGATTGGGACAGGCGCCATTAAGGCTTTTTTCGAGACTACACGGGCCCCTGCTTAAGCAAGGGGGGCCCGAATCCCACCCTGCAGGGTCACCTCTCCAGCCCTTCCCCGGATGGTGCCGTAGAGACAGTCGCATACGGGCAGGTTACCTTCTGCCCGTATCGATGCGGCTATATCGATGAGCCTCTCATATTGGTAAGCCCGCTCAAGGGACTGCTCGATGAACGAGGCGAGGAAACCGGTCCAACGGTTGCCCTCAAGCTCCGTATGGACGGAGATAATGTTGAGCCCGTCCGTGAGCGATCGGGCGAAAAAGCGTGCCAGGCCAAGCGGATCATCCCCCTCGAGCCCCACCATCTCGTCGAGTGTGGGCAGCGTCGAGGGGAGCTGGATGACCTTGAATGTCCTGCCTCCCATGCGCGGGTAGAACGGTGTGAGACCCCGTGTGTCGCTAGTGTAGGCAAAACCGTGCTCCTCAAAAAAGGCAAGGGCGTGGGCGTTGATCATCCAGCCGGGGGCCGCGAAGGAGAGGGGTTTTTTGCCGAGGAGGGCCTCGTACACCGAGACCGCCTTCTGGAGTATCTTCTCGGTGCGATCCCTGTCCATGTGCTTGATGTGGTCGTGCCAGTAGACGTGGTCGAGCCCGTGAATGCCAAGTTCGTGGCCCCGGTCCGTGATCTCGCGAAGCAGGCCATGATGCCGTTTGGCGATCTCGGCGCCGGGCAGGAGGAGTCCCCTCATCAGGGTCTTGAGGCCGTACGTCTTGAGGGGTCCCGCCCTCTGCGCCTTCGAGAGAAAGCCCGGCCGGGTGATGACCCTCTTTATGGTCCAACCCGTATGGTCTTTCCCCATGGGGACGAAGAAGCTGACCGCCACGCGGTACTTCTCGAAAAGATCGAGGAGGCGAGGCACGCCGTGGCGCATCCCCTCGAAGGTGTCTACGTGGACCTCGAGCCCTATGACCTTACCGAGTCGCCTTCCTCGCCCCATCTTCGTTGTCTCCTCGTCGCTCTCCTCGACGTACTACGATGTACGCCTACGTCGGCTCCTCGTCGTCGCCTCGATGTGACTTTGAATGCAACCCGGTATGATTCATCGCGCGTTCGGGCCTGCCTCCAGATAGTACTCCACGGTCTTCCGAAGCGCCGTGTCAAGGTCCACCGTCGGCTCCCACCCCAGGATCTCCCTGGCCTTCCTGATGGACGGAACCCTGCGGTCTATGTCCTGATACCCCTTGCCGTAGAAGTCTTTTGAAGAGACCTCCATGATGTCCGGGGGCTTGTGCCCCTTGCTGTCCCCGTAGTAGCCGACAAAGATGTCCCGGAGCTTATGGGCGAGCTCCCTGATGGTCGCCTCGTTCCGGGGGTTTCCCAGGTTGAAGATCTGCCCGTTGCAGATATCGTTCCTGTTCTCGATGATCTTCATGAGCCCGTCGATGCCGTCATCCACGTAGGTGAAGCACCTTTTCTGCTCGCCCCCGTCGACCAGCCGGATGGCCTCGCCGTGAATGAGGCTGGAGATGAACTGGGTGACAACCCTGGAACTCCCTTCCTTTTCCGGCTCAAGGGTGAGATCGTCGAGCTTCGGGCCTATCCAGTTGAATGGCCGGAATAGGGTGAAGCGAAGGCCCTTCTGGAAGCCGTATGCCCATATGACCCGGTCGAGGAGCTGCTTCGATACGCTGTAGATCCATCGCTGCTTGTTGATCGGTCCGACGACGAGGGGGCTTTCGTCCTCGTCGAACTCCTCGTCCGGGCACATGCCGTAGACCTCGGAGGTGGAGGGGAAGATCAATCTTCTGTTGTACTTCACGCACTGCCGGACAACCTGGAGATTCTCCTCGAAATCGAGGCCGAAGACCCTGAGGGGCTCCCTCACGTACGTAGCGGGCGTGGCTATGGCGACGAGGGGAAGAACGACATCGCATTTCTTTACGTGATATTCTATCCATTCCTTGTTTATCGATATGTCGCCCTCGACGAAGTGAAAGCACCGGTTGCCGTGGCACTTGTCCAGCTTGTCGTCCCGTATGTCCATGCCGTAGACCTCCCAATCCGTCTCCTGGAGAATACGGCTGGCCAGGCTGTTTCCGATGAATCCATTGACGCCAAGTATCAGTATGTTCAAAATCTACCTCCTAGAAATTTCATATCGAGATCGTGCAGGGAGAGAAATTGCTCCGCGCCCATTTCACCCTCACCCTCCACCTGAAGCGACGTGACGCGAAGCACGCCGCGGCCTGTCTTGACGAGAAGCGGTTCTGTCGAGACCACCATGCCGGGCCGACCCTCTGCCGCGCCCTCCTCGGGGGAGGCCCGCCAGATGAAGAGCTTCCGGCCGTCCAGAAAGGTGAAGGCCCCCGGATAGGGGTGGGTGACCGCCCTTATGAGATTGTAAATGTCCATGGCGCCCCGGTCCCAGTCAATGGCGCCGTCCTCCGGCCGCCGGCCGCCGTAGTATGACGAAGCCCCGACCTGCGGTCTCCTCTCGAAGGCGCCCGTCTCAAGGGCGGGGATCGTCTCCCTCATGAGGGCGGCAGCGGCAGCGGCGAGTTTCAGGGAGAGGGTATGGGCGGTCTCCTCGAAGGTGATCCCCACTTCCTTCCGGGCCACGATCTCGCCGGCATCCGGTTTCACCTCCATCACGTGGAGCGTGACCCCCGTGCGCCTTTCGCCCTCTATCAGCACCCAGTTGACCGGGCAGCGGCCCCGAAATTTCGGGAGAAGAGAGCCGTGGAGGTTGAGAGGGGCGATCCTCGGTATATCGAGTATCTCCCGGGGGAGCATGTTCCGGTAATAGAAGGAGAAGAGGTAATCGGGCTCGAGTCTCCTTATATGCTCGATCCATGCAGGGTCCCCAAGGCTCGCCGGCTCGAAAACGGGTATGTGGTGCTTTTCCGCGAGGACGCGCGGCGTGCGGAACCATATCTCCTCGCCCGGGTCGTCCCTGTGGGTAAAAAGGGCCGACACCGAGATCGCGCTGTCGAGAAGCGCCTGGAGGCAGACATAGCCTATTTCGTGGTAGGCGAGGACGACCGCCTTCACAGGAGTTCCTTCTTGACGACGAATCTGGGTCTTCTCCGCACCTCCTGGAAGATCCTTCCCACATACTCGCCGATGATGCCGAGGGCGAAAATCTGCATACCCATGAAAAAGAAGAGGACTGCGAAGAGCGTGAAGAGGCCTTCCGATTCGGGGCCGACAATGAGCCGGCGGACAAGCAGGTAGAGGGCGAATGCCAGACCCAAAAGCGCGATGCTGACGCCGAAGATGCCGATGAACTGGATGGGAAGCAGGGAGAAGCCGGTCATCAGGTCGAAATTGAGTCGCAGAAGGCGGAACAGGCTATACTTCGAGGTGCCCTTCTTCCGCTCCTCATGACCGACCTCGATCTCGATGATCCTTCTCGCATAGGTGTTGGCGAGGGCAGGGATGAAGCTTGACGATTCCTGGCACAGGTTGATGGAATCGATGACATTCCGGCTGTACGCCCTGAGCATGCACCCGTAATCCCGGAGCTTCGCGCCGACAAGGCGCGAGGTGATCTTGTTGACGACCCAGGAGGGCCACCGCCGGAAGATCGAATCCTGCCTCCCCTTCCTGTACGTGGCGACGACGTCGTAGCCTTGCTCCGCCGTCTCGACGAGGCGCGGGATCTCTTCAGGCGGGTTCTGCAGGTCCGCGTCGATGGTGACCACGATTCGTCCGCAGGTCCGCTCGAATCCCGCGAAGAGGGCCATGTGCTGGCCGTAGTTCCTGTTGAACTCGATCGCCTTCACGCGCGGGTTCCTTTCGCGGAAGCCCTCGATCATTTCCTGGGTGTGGTCGGTGCTCCCATCGTTGATGTAGATGATCTCGTAGGTTTTCGCCGTTGATTCGAGGACTCGGTTGAGCCGCTCGTCCAGTTCCTCAAGCGACTCTTCCTCGTTCAGAATCGGCACGAGAACCGATATGTCGACCCTATCCTCCATTATTCCTCACGAAAATAAGGTATTTCTCCTTCTCGTAACTCGCCTCTCTTGGAAGAGGAAAAAGGGGTTTGAGCGCATCCGCGCATCCTCGCTTATCCTCGGCGATGACTATTATAGCATCTTTTTCAGGGGGAATATCAGCGGGCGTCGAAATCGCCCTGATCGGCCTTCCCATGTAGAAGATAAAGGCAGGGGAGCTGAACCCATAGGTATAGACGGCGGCGGTCCCCGGCAGGTCCTTCATCTCGTCCGTCAGCAGCCGGACAGAGTTCGAGGTCGCGTCCATGGCCGGCATGTAGAGGGAGTGGTAGGCGAATCCGAGGACGATGAGATACAGAAAGAGCGCGAGGAAGCTTCGTTCAGGGAGCTTCTTCGCTACCGAGACCACGAAGGCGAGGCCGCACGCGGCAAGGACGGCGACGATGACGGCAAGGAGGATCATGCCATTGCCGAATATATGTCTGAGGAGGGGCACACGCCCCATGGCAGGGAAGAGGATCATGGGCACGACGATGAGGACGCCGCCGAAAAGACACAGGAGCACCGTGGTCCACCTCTTTTCGACGAAGGCGTACCACCGCTCCTTCAAATAGATGCCGACGAGCAGGGCGCAGGCAGGATAGCATGAAAGCAGGTAGATGGCGCGCTTGCTCTTCGAGATGTCGAAGAAGACAAAGGTGAAGAGAAGCCAGATGAGGGGCAGCCAGAGCCTGCGGCGGTACGCGAACCAGGCGGCGAAGGGCAGCACGAGGCTCCATGGCAGGAAATTGAAGAAAAGCTTATGGAAATAGTACCAGAAGGGCTCGATGTGGTCGAAGCCGGTCGCGTAGCGGGCGATGTTCTGGTGAAGGATAAACTCCCGGGCATATGCCTTTCCCGCGAGAAAAAACCAGATGGAGGCAACGGCAAGGGAGAGGAGGCTGCCGGCAAGGAGAGGGAAAAACATGCGCCGCAGGCGCCCCGTGGCCAGACAGTAGAAAAAGAGAACGCCCACGGGCAAAACGAGGCCCGCCGGTCCTTTCGTCAGAATGGCAAGGGCACAGGGCAGGAGCGCGAGGACAAGGAGCGATCTTTTCTCCTTTTCTATGGAGAGGTACCCCAGGACAATGCTGAGGCCGATGAAAAAGGCAAAGGTCATGTCCATGACCGATTCTCGGGCATTTCCGAGAAACTGATAGTTGGTGGCCAGGATCAGGGCCGCGAGAAAACCCGATGCCTCGTGGTCGATTCGCCTGCCGAGAAAATAGGTGAGGAGAAGAAGGAGCGTCGCCGCGATAGCCGACGGCAGCCTCGACGAGAATTCATTGATCCGGCCGGTTATCCTGGCGGTGAGCACGATGAGCCACGGGTAAAGAGGCGGCTTTTCGAGATAGGGCACGCCGTTCAGGTAGGGGTATACGTAGTCGCCACGCTCCACCATCTCCCTGGCCGTTATGGCCTGCCTGGGCTCATCGGGGTCCCAGAGCCTGGTGCTGCCAAGGCCGTAGATGAAGAGGATAAAGGCAAGACACAGGATGACAAGCGCTCTCATGTAAAACCACGAATTATAAGCCACGCCCCGGTATTTTTCAAGCTATTTTTGTCCGGGCGGCCGCACAAGCCTTCGGAAATCGAAGGAGACGCACCATAAGGAAGCATATTGCGAGGGCCGGGTCGAGATGTGTTGCCCGAGGCTGCTTGAGGCCCCGCATTACCTGTTGACTGAGGTTTCCCCTCCGTGATAAGCCAATGGAAGAAAGGGCCGGCGCTTCCGGCCTATCCTTGCGAGGGGTGCCCGTGGCGCGCAAAGAACACTGGTTGGGAACGACAGAGAGAAGGGGCCTTCTTCTCAAGCGGTTCAGGAGATTCCTCGCCTTTCTCCCCCATATCCTTACCTTCCGGAGGCGAAGGGTAAGGGGGTATCTCTGTCGGTCGAGTCTTATCAGGGCATACCTCTCCTCGGCCGGGGTGAAGAAGCTCCAGTTGGGCGCCGCGGGAAACGTGATGGACGGCTGGCTCAACACGAGCTTCAGGCCCCGCTCCCCGGGGATTGTCTTTCTCGACGTGACCGAGCCCTTTCCCTTCGGCCATGGCGTTTTCGACTATGTCCTGAGCGAACATCTGATCGAGCACCTTCCCTACAACGACGGACGGTTCATGCTTGCCGAATGCTTCAGGGTCCTGAAGCCGGGAGGGAAAATCAGGCTCTCCACCCCCGACCTCGGGATGCTCGCGGGATTGCTCTCCCAAAGGGGTGAAAAGGACGCGTCTTACGTCAGGTGGATAGCCTCGAATTTCCCCGGCGACGTCCCGGTCGCGAGCACCACCATAGTTGTCAACAACCTCTTCTACAACTGGGGCCATAGGTTTCTGTACGATTTCGCCATGATGAAATCGGCCCTCGAAGAGACGGGCTTCACCGGCGTCACTGCCTGTGAGGTTGGGGTGAGCGACGACGCAGCCCTCCACGGCGTCGAGCTGCACCGGGGAAAAAGCACCCTGGACGAAGAGATGTCGGCCTTCGAAGCCCTCGTGGTAGAGGCCACGCGGCCGTGATAATACCAGGTCGCTGAAAGCGGAACGAGCCCGCTTTCAGGTCCCGCTGTTGCCTATTCCACGGCCAATGAACTGCCCGGAACCACATGAGACAGTTCGTGCTAAATGGTTAAATCTTCCTGTGAAAGTGGCTGAAAAACCTTGATAGCCCGTGAGGGAAGAGCGCCGACATGAGACAAAATGATGAAGGGCCGAAAAAGCATCCAACTACAGAGGGGATGCCTTCCGTCGCGCAACGCGGAGGGGCTGCGACCGCGGCATCTGTGTCAATTAGTTTTTCTCGTTCTTCTTCCCCCCCCTCACCTTCCTTCAGGCGGCAGGCGGACTCGCGTCGTCCCCGGAGCACGACCCACGGAGCGAGCGGGCGGTCGTTCTTCAATGGTCCCGAGCGGAGTAAGGAGTGCGGGGGGACACGCGGGTCCGCCTGCCGCCGCTCCACTCCACGCAGGTGCTTGACTTTGTGCCTTTTGTGCGCTACAATGTAGCTCAGAGGAGGTAATTGCAAATGGCTACAAGGTCAGTTGTCCGTGCGCGCATTGACGAGCAGGTTAAGGCGGAAGCCGAAGCCGTGCTCGCTTCTATAGGACTTACCGTTTCCGATGCTTTCCGTATGATGATGATTCGTATCGCGAAGGAAAAGGTATTGCCTTTTGAACCTCTCGTCCCCAACGACGAAACGATTGAGGCCATGAAGGCCGCCCGTCGCGGGGAGCTTGTTAAGGCGGGAAGCCCTGACCGTCTGCTCGAAAAACTCAATGCGGGAGATTAGGTATACCACCCGCTTTTCGGGGAATGGGCGGATCACCGTGACTGCCATATCAAGCCCGATCTCATCCGCATTTACCGAAAACCGGATGATGCCCACCTTGATTTGGTTCGTCTCGGTTCTCACAGCCAGCTTGGCTTGTAATCGATGGCCCATGAAACGCATTTGCCGGGGAAGCCCTTTTTCAACACGTTAACCGATCGGCTCGGTCCTCGGAATAGACTATTTGTACGCGGCAAGGCACAAGGAACTCGTTCTTTCGGCTTTGCGCGCTATACATTTGACATTCTTCTTTATATTTTATACCATCTATAGCCATACGCATGGAAGGACCTAAGAGCATAGAGGCGGTCTACAGAGAAGCGAAGAGTCTCCATGCCTCGCTCGACAGAAGACTGAGGATGCTCCTTAAGAAATCCTTTTTGTCGGAGGATGAAGAGGTCGAGATAAAGGTGTTGAAGAAGAGGAAGCTCTATTATAAAGACATCATGGAAGGACTGAAGGAGGAGCGCGAAGGGGCAAGATGAAGAAGAACGGCGCGCAGATATTTGTCGAATCGCTGAAGATGGAAGGGGTCGATACCCTCTTTTGCTATCCGGGGGGCGCCGTGCTCAACATAACCGATGCGCTCTATGCCTCCGACATAAAGCAGATCCTCGTGAGACACGAGCAGGCGGCTGTCCACGCGGCCGACGGTTACGCGCGCACCTCCGCGTGGTCTTCTCCGGCCAGGTGAATACCGCCCTCATCGGCAATGACGCCTTCCAGGAGGCGGACATCGTCGGCATCACGAGGCCGTGCACGAAGCACAACTACCTCGTCAAAGACGTCAAGGATATGACGCGCATCATAAAACAGGCCTTCTATATCGCCCGCTCCGGCCGGCCGGGGCCGGTCCTCGTGGACATACCGAAGGACGTGTCGGGTGAGCTCGCCGAGTTCAGATACCCCGAAAAGGTGCAGGTGAGAGGTTATCAGCCGACCTACTTCGGCCATCCCGGGCAAATAAAGCGGGCCATGAAGCTCATCGCGTCGTCGAAGAGGCCCGTTCTCTATACGGGGGGAGGCATCATCACGTCGAACGCGTCGAGGGAGCTCGCGGCCTTTGCCGAGGGATTGTCGATTCCCGTGACCAGCACGCTCATGGGCCTGGGCGGTTTTCCCGGCAACCATCCCCAGTTTTTGGGCATGCTCGGTATGCACGGCACCTATGCGGCGAATATGGCTATTACGAACTCCGACGTTATCATCGCGGTCGGGGCCCGGTTCGACGACAGGGCAACCGGTAGGGTCGACGATTTCGCCCCCCACGCCAAGATCATACACATCGATATCGACCCCACGTCGATCAGCAAGAACATAAGGGTCGACATACCCATCGTCGGCGACGCGAGGAACGTGCTCAGGCGGATGGTCCAGATAGGGGAAGAGGATAAAGAGACCTTTGGCGCCTATGGCCGCGGCATCTCCGACTGGCTCGGCCAGGTGGAAGAATGGAAGGTGAATTTCCCGCTGAATTACACGAGAAACGGCACCCTGAAGCCGCAGTATGTGATCGAGAGGATCTACGACCTGACGCAGGGCAGGGCGATCATCGCCACGGAGGTGGGGCAGAACCAGATGTGGACCGCCCAGTTCTACAAGTTCCTGGAGCCCCGGCATATCGTGACATCGGGAGGTCTCGGGACGATGGGGTACGGCTTCCCGGCGAGCATCGGGGCGCAGGTTGCCTACCCGGACATGCTCGTCGTCGATATCGCGGGTGACGGGAGCATCCAGATGAACATCCAGGAACTGGCGACCGCCGTCCAGTATGGGCTGCCCGTGAAAGTGGTCATCCTGAACAACGGCTGCCTGGGTATGGTGCGGCAGTGGCAGGAGCTGTTCTACGAAAAACGGTACGCCATCTCCAAACTGGAGTGCATGCCCAACTTCGTGAAGCTTGCCGAGGCTTACGGGGCGGTGGGCTATGAGATAGAACACGAAAACGAAGTGGACAAGGTGCTGAAGAAGGCCTTCGCCAACGGCAGGCCCACCCTGGTCGATTGCCACGTCAATCCCGAGGAGGGTGTCTATCCCATCGTTCCCGTCGGCGGGGCGCTGCGCGACATGCTCCTGGTTTAGGGGGAAAACTTGAGACATATCATTTCGGTATTTGTGGAAAACGAGTTCGGTGTGCTCGCGCGGGTGGCGGGGCTTTTCAGCGGGAGGGGCTTCAATATAGAGAGCCTCTGCGTGGGGGAGACGCTCGACCCGGAGATATCCTCGATGACCATCGTCACGACGGGGAGCGACGGCATACTCGAACAGATCCTGAAGCAGCTAAATAAACTGGTAAACGTGATAAAGGTTACGGACTTCAAGGACGTCGAGCATGTATCGCGAGAGATGGTGCTTATCAAGATCAGCGCGGACGAGAAGACGAGGGAAGAGATCCTGCGGATGATAGAGATATTCAGGGGGAGGGTGGTGGACGTTTCACCCAAGTCCTATACCGTTGAGATAACGGGGAATGAAGAGAAGGTGAAGGCCTTCTTGACCCTGGTGAAGCCCCTCGGCATCAGGGAGGTCGTGAGAACGGGAACGGTGGCCATAATGAGGGGCGAGAAGGTAATTAGAGCGAGAGAGAAACAACCCAAAGGAGGAAGTGATGGCGAAGGTGTACTATGACGGCGATGCCGATCTGGGAGTTCTCAAGGGGAAGAAGATAGCAATCATTGGATATGGGAGCCAGGGACACGCGCAGGCACAGAATTTGAGGGATAGTGGGCTCGAGGTCATCGTTGCCGATGTCGAAGGTACACCGAACTTCACATTGGCCAAAAGCCATGGGTTCACGCCCGTACCAGCGGCCGACGCGTCCGCCGGGGCGGAAATAATCCAGATCCTTGTTCCGGATCAGACACAGGCCGCCTTATACAGGAATGTGATTGGAAATAACCTCACAGAGGGCAAGACCCTTGTTTTTTCGCACGGTTTCAATATTCACTTCAACCAGATCGTGCCCCCTTCGAATATCGATGTTATCATGGTCGCGCCAAAGGGACCGGGCCATCTGGTGCGGCGGGAGTTCGAGAGGGGGGCGGGCGTGCCATCGCTCTATGCCGTATATCAGGACTATTCCGGTCATGCCCGCGAAAAGGCGCTTGCCTATGCGAAGGGCATAGGGGCTACCAGGGCGGGCGTGCTCGAAACGACCTTCCAGGAGGAAACGGAGACCGATCTCTTCGGGGAACAGGTGGTCTTGTGCGGCGGCGTGACCGAGCTAATAAGGGCCGGGTTCGATACGCTGGTGGAGGCCGGATACCAGCCCGAGATCGCCTACTTCGAGTGTTGCCACGAGCTGAAGCTGATCGTCGACCTCATCTATGAGGGCGGCGTCGCCAATATGCGCGACTCTATCAGCGACACCGCCGAGTACGGTGACATCACGAGGGGCAGGCGGATCATCACCGAAGAGACGCGATGGGAGATGGAGCGCATCCTTGAAGAAATCCAGTCCGGTGAATTCGCGAAGGAATGGATCGTCGAGAATATGGCGGGAAGGCCGGTCTACAACGCATTGAAGAAAAGGGACAGCGAACACCTGATCGAACAGGTCGGCAAAAAGCTCCGCTCCATGATGAGTTGGATAGGGAGAAGAGATTGACACGGCTTCCCGTGGCAAAGGAAGGACTGATTTTCATTCTGCCGTCTCTCTTTTTGTCCTTCCTTTTCTCTTTCCTCGGGGTATATTCCGTCGCGGCTTTTACCGTTCTCCTTACGCTTTTTTTTCTCTACTTCTTCAGAAATCCCCGGAGACCGGCCACGAGCGGCGGTGGGGAGATCCTCTCGGCCGCTGACGGACGGGTAATGGCCGTGGAAGAACTCTTCGAGGGGGAGTTCCTCCGGGAGAAGGCCAGAAGGATTAGCATCTTTATGTCCATCTCCGACGTTCACATCAACAGGGCCCCCTGTGAGGGGAGTGTCGAAAGGGTCGAGCACAGGGACGGCCGGTTCAAGCTTGCCTTCAAGAAAGGGATAGATGAGGAAAACGAGAGGAACTACATTGTCGTGAGGCGGAACGACGAAAAATTCCTCCTCGTCCAGATCGCGGGTTTTCTTGTCCGCCGCATCGTCTGCTACGTCCGGGAGCATGACCTGGTCGAGAAGGGCGAGCCGGTCGGCATGATCGCCTTCGGTTCGAGGGTGGATGTCTACATGCCGACCTCCTATCGTCCGGCCGTGGAGGTGGGTCAAAAGGTAAAGAGCGGGTTGACGATACTCGCGAAAAAAGGGGGGGATAATGAGAAAGAGAAGGCGTAGGAGCGTCTATCTTCTGCCGAACCTGCTCACGTCGATGAGCCTCTTCGGGGGGTTCTACTCGATGGTGGCGACGCTGGATGCCAAGTTTTTCCAGGCGAGTGTGGCCATATTCGTGTCGTGCATCCTCGACGCCCTGGACGGCAGGGTCGCCCGGATGACCAACTCAACGAGCAGGTTCGGTGTCGAGTATGATTCCCTAGCGGACGTGATCGCCTTTGGCGTGGCCCCCGGACTTCTCGCCTACATATGGGGGCTCAAGGCATACGGCCGGTTCGGGTGGCTCGCGGCCTTTCTCTACGTGGCGTGCGGGGCGCTCCGCCTGGCGCGCTTCAATGTGCAGGCGGATACGGTTCAGAAGAAACAGTTCCTCGGTCTCCCCATCCCGGCGGCGGCCGCCACCATAGCAGCGAGCGTGCTTTTCTTCACGGAGCTTGGTCTGCCGATCGAGGTGAAGAAGGTCTTCGTTCCCCTTCTCGTGTACGCCCTCGCATTCCTCATGGTGAGCGCCGTGCGGTACAACAGCTTCAAGGAGTCGAGCGCCCTCCGGTCGAGGCACTTCGACGCGGTTGTCATAGCCATCCTGCTTTTCGTCATCGTGCTCATCGAGCCGGCCATCATGCTCTTTGTCATGACCATGGCATATATGCTGTCAGGTCCCGTCTCTTATATCTTCAAGCGGAGGCCGATCCCCGAGGAGATTCCCCATTCGAAAGAAATTTGAGGATCTCCCTATGATCCTCTATGAATATCCCCGTTGAGATAGCCCGGTTCTTGTAGGCCACGAACCTCACGCCGGACGACAGGGCCGTCTTCAAGTCTATCTCTGAATCGCCCACATAGAGCGCCTCTTCGGGAAGCGTGCGCAGGGCGGTCAGTATCCGGTTGACCGACTCGGGATGGGGTTTGGGGCATGTCACATCGAGGGCCGTCACGACCATGTCGAAATAGGGCCGAAGGCGGAACCTCTCCATGAGATGGGGCATCGAAGTCGTCCTGTTCGTGCTTATCGCCGTCAAAACGCCCTTCTCCCTCAAGGTCGACAAAGTCTCCAAAAGGTGGGGCTCCATGATGAGGTAGGGAAGGTAGTCCGTGAAGTCTACCTGCTCCTTCAGGAACGCGCGCGCTCCCGCCTCGCCTTCCGGATCGTCCGTGAAGAGACAATGGATGCTGTCCCCGACCGTGTTCATATGGCAGTAGCGAAGCTCCTCTTCCGTGAGGCGCTCCCTGCCCATGGAGACGGCGATATGGTCGTAAAGCCTCCGGTTGGCCTCCAAAGAATCGAAGAGGACGCCGTCGCAGTCGTAGATGATGCAGTTAACGGGCATGGGGAGGCTCTTTTTCATGGAAGAAAAAGTTTATCGGCATTCAGGCGAACAATCAAGGGGAAAATGGGCGGGGTATGGCCGAAATCCCATTCCCTTCGGCTGCCTCCATGTGCTACAATAGCTTTTAACAATCTTAGGAGGCGTTCATGATCAACGTGCCGATCCCCGGTTGGGGGGAAATTTCGATAGAATATGTGATAGTGGACTTCAATGGCACCGCCGGGCTGGATGGCAAATTGAAGAAGGAAGTCAAAGAGGTAATAGAAAAGATATCGCGATATGTCAAGGTGTTCATTATCACGTCGGATACGTACGAGACAGCCGACGCGGAACTTGGCGCGTCCAATATGACCTTCATAAAGGTGGGCAAGACCGGAAGCGGCGAGGAGAAGGCCAAGGTCGTGAGGGAACTTGGCCCGGAGAAGATCGTCGCCATAGGGAATGGAGCCAACGATGCGGCCATGTTGAAGGAGGCAGCCCTCGGCATCGCCGTCATAGGGGAGGAAGGCTGCGCCGCCGCCCTGCTTAAGGAGTCAGACGTTGTGGTGACGGATATCATGGCGGCCTTCGGGCTGATCGTGCATCCGGAGCGGCTCGTCGCGACCCTGCGCGAATGATACGGAGCCGCTTATCTTCGCCACATCTTCGTTGTCTCCTTGTCGCTCTCCTCGACGCACTCACGCCGTAAGGGCTCGGAAGGAAATAAATGAGTCAGATGGCGAAGGATTTTTGGCCGATCGGCGAGGCGCGGAAAGGCCGAATGTACTGGATGTACATGACCTTTTCGCAATGAAGCGGACGGACAAAAGGACGAGCCAGATGGCCTATTTATTTTCTGACGAGCCCTAAGTGCGTCTCGCCTTCGTCGGCTTCGCGCCGGCATAAGCGGACGCGCTCATCCGTCCTCGTGTTTTTCCGGCTTGTAGTCTGCCCCGTCAAAGAAAAAACACGTGAGCCCCTTCACATCGCCGAGAAGACCCGAAAGGACCTTGCCGGCGGCTCGTGACCTTATGCAGACACCGCAGTCGGTGCTGATGGCCCTCGGTACGGGAACGACCTCTACGTCCACGTCCTGGTCCTTCAGGAGCCTCTCAGCCTTGAGGACATCGTGGATCGTCACGAAAAGGAGGTAATACGCCCTATCTTCCGTCAAGACCCGCGATGACCTCAAGGAGCCTCTCGATCTGCCCGTCATCCGTAAAATAGCCCGGCGAGATGCGGACCGCCCCCCGCGGAAAAGTCCCGACCGTCCGGTGCGCGACGGGGGAGCAATGGAGGCCCACCCGTACACAGATGCCCGCCCGGTTGCACGCATACCCGACATCAGAGGGCTCCAGTCCATCGCGATTCATGAGGATGACCGGGAGACACCCGTCTTTAAGGGGCTCTCCGTACACCGTGACATGGTCCATCCGGTGAAGGCCTTCGGCGATCTTTCGCGCGGCATCCGTCTTCCTTTTGGCAATCGCATCCCTACCGACCTTTTCGATGAAGGCGAGTCCCCCGAGAAGGCCGGCGATGGCGGGTGTGTTGGGTGTACCCGATTCGTACCTGTCGGGCAAGGCCTCGGGCTGCTCCGTGTACTCGGACCTGCTACCCGTTCCCCCGAATTTCAAGGGGGTGGGCTCGAGTCCTTCGCGCATGTAGAGGGCGCCCAGCCCCTGGATGCCGAAAAGCGCCTTGTGACAGGAAAAACAGACGATATCGATGGCGTCCTTCTGAACATCCACAGGCACGTTCCCGATCGTTTGGCAGGCATCGACAATGAGCAGTTTGTCGCCAATGGCATCGCGTATGTCGCGCAATGGTTGGACCTTGCCTATGACATTCGATCCGTGGTTGATAATGACCGCCCTGGTCCTCCTCTTCACCGCCCGGGCGAGCATCTTCAGGTCAAGATCGCCGGAGGCCGGGCAGGGCACGGCGGAGACATCCACGTCCCTTGTCCGGATGAGGAAATCGAGGGGCCTCATCACCGAGTTGTGCTCCAGCGTGGTTGTCACGACGTGGTCCTTCTTCCCGATAAGGCCCAGGATCGCGAGGTTCAAGGACTCTGTCCCGTTCTGTGTGAAAATCAGCCTTTCCGACAGTTTCCCGTTAATGAAGGACGTCAGTTTCTCCCGCGCCTCAAAGACTAGTCTCGCGGCGTCCACCGAAAGGGTGTGGCCGCCCCTTCCCGGATTGCCGCCTAAACGGGTAAGAAAATCGTGAACGGCGCTGATGGTCTCTTCCGGCTTGGGAAAAGAGGTGGCTGCATTGTCGAGGTATATCATCAAGGTTTCAAAACGGCTGCTACCTGGTCGCCGCCTGAGGCGAGGGTGGTGACTCTGAATACAACCCGGTATGTGGCTTCGGTCGGGGAAGAGGCGATCTCTTCGTTGTCCACGGCGACTCCGGGGGACCCGGGGCGCCTTTCCTCGATGGCCCTTTTCGTCTCCAGCGCGGGCACAGGGCGGGTCTGCCCTCGGCAGTCTACAAGATGCATAAGACTATTTTAACCGATCCGGACGGGTTTCGCAAATGCCTATCATGAATGTATAAGATGCGGATTATAGAAGAGGTGACTCGATGATTTCTACGGTGAACTCCTTGGGCTTCCCCGTATAGGTGTCGGGAAAAACGACGGAAAAGGGCAGTTCCCTCCCCTTCTGGAGCACGAAGTTCGCGAGGCTGGACAATCTAAAATCGGCCACCTTCCTGTCGATCTCTCCGCTTCGCATCTGCTGGACCTCATCCGACGAGAGCGGGAGGCCGGCGAGCGCAAAGTGCTCGGCCATGACCGCCCCGTGCTCATCGAAAAGCTTCGCCTTCAAAATCACATATTTTCTCGGTTTTGTCGACCCGTTCGCGATCAACCCCTTCACGAGGAAGACCTTTCCGTCCTTGATGACCGTCTCCTGCCCCTCCATTGGCCCGATGCGGAGCCGCCTGTCGGAGGCCCCCGGGTAGTTTATCCAGTAGAAATAATAGGCCGACGCGACAAGGACGAGGAGCACCGCGAAAATGATCGCGGATATGGGAAGGCCCCTCCAGCGCTTCTTCTCGAGGGGTCTCTCTTCCGGTTCGTCCAGGGCCGTGACGGGTTCACCGTCTTCGGGATATCGGCTGCCGGCGCGCTCGTAGACGAAGACGTGGCCGCAAAGCGAACAGCGCATCTTCTGATAGGGCACCTTTACGAGAAAGTCCTCCAAACGGAACTTTCTCGTGCATGAGGGACATGTGATGGTCATTGAAAAAATCTTCAAGGGGAAGGGGGATAAATCCCCCCTTTCCCTACTTATTCAGTCTTTTCTTGAATTCGTCAAGCAGCTTCGGCACTACCTGGTTGTAATCACCCACTATACCATAGGAGGCTATCTTGAAGATAGGGGCCTCAGCGTCCTTGTTAATGGCCACAATGCAATCGGATGTTCTCATGCCCGCGAGATGCTGGATGGCTCCCGAAATGCCGCAGGCAATATATATCTTCGGTTTTACCGTTTTTCCCGTCTGCCCTACCTGGTGCTCCTGGGGTATCCAGCCGGAATCGACCGCCGCGCGCGATGCGCCGAGGGCGCCGCCGAGCAGATTGGCGAACTCCTGCAATATCTTGAAGCCCTCGGGCTTGCCCACACCCCGCCCGCCGGAGACGATGATGTCCGCCTCGACGAGGTTGACCGTGAACTCCGACTGCATGAACTCAAGGATCTTTGTCCTGAGATCGTCCTCGGCTACCTGCACCGCTTCCTTGACCACTTCTGCCTGCTTCGAGGTGTCCCGCTGGCCCATGGCAAAGACCTTCGGCCGTACCGTGGCCAACTGGGGTTTGGTCTTCGTGTTGACGACGCCTACCAGAAAGTTTCCCCCAAAGGCCGCCCTCGTCATTTTCAAGGCCTTGGCGGCATCGATCTCAAGCCCTATGGCATCTGTCCCGATTCCGGTTTCCAGGGCGGCGGCGCAGGCCGAGGAAAGGTCCATACCCTGGGTCGTCGACCGGTAGAGCACGATATCAGGCTTGTACTTGTCTATGACCGACGTAGCGGCCTTTGCGTAAGCGTCCGGCCTGAACGTCTTATAGGACGCGCCGTCTACCGCGTAGACCTTCGATGCGCCGTAGTAGCCCGCTTCTTTCGCGAGTTCATCCGTATTTTCACCGATGACGAGGGCGCAGAGATTGGCGCCGAGGTCGCCCGCGAGCTTCTGACCTATGCCGAAGAGCTCGTAAGACATAGGGGTGAAGACCCCTGACTTGTGTTCCACGTATACCCACACATCTTTATAATCGGCCATGATAGAATCCTCCCCGTGTTATTTTATGACCTTGAGATCAAGGAGCTTGTCTACAAGAAGGTTGCTTACCTCTTCCAATTCCCCCTTGAGCACTTCGCCCCCGGACCTGGGAGGCGGCGTCGTCAGCTCGACCACCTTTATGGCAGCGCCTTCCGCCCCTACCTTGTCTTTTGCCACGCCAAGCTCGGCCGTGTCCCATACGGGTATCTTAACCTTTGCCGCCTTCCGGATGCCCATGAGGTTCGGAAGCCTCGGCTCATTAATGCCTTTCAGCACGGATATCACCGCGGGGAGTTTGGCCTCCACGACCTCGATGCCACCCTCGATATTGCGCTCGACCTTGATCTTTTTGCCCGCCGCGTCGATCTCCGCGATCTTTCCGACAAAACTCAGCTGAGAGTAGCCCAGCCTGGCGGCGACCTCGGAGGCGACCACGCCCGTGTTGCCGTCCGTTGCCTGTTTGCCGCACAGGACTACATCGACATCGCCGATCTTTTCTATTGCCTTCGCGAGGGTGTACGACGTCCCGAGCGTATCGGAGCCCTCAAGGGCCGGGTCGCTGACGTGATGGACGGCATCAACGCCGAGGGCAAGGGCATTTCTCAAGACATCCGCGGCCTTCTCCGGACCCATGGAGATGACGACGATCTCGGCATCGTACTTCTCTTTCGTGAGAAGGGCCTCCTCCAGCGCAAACTCGTCAAAGGGATTTGTGACGGCGTCCATATCCTCCCTTTTCAGAATGCCCTTCTGGAGGTCCCATTTTACTTCGGCTTCTGTATCGGGAACCTGTTTAATACATGCAACGATCTTCACAGCGCCCTCCTTAATATTTATTGTTATCGACCACGGTACGTGGGTTTTCTCTTTTCCATAAAGGCGGTCATGCCCTCTTTCTGGTCCTCCGTCCCGAAGCAGAGCCCGAAGGCCTCGGCCTCGAAATCGAGCCCTGAATCGATGTCCAGTGTCAGGCTCCTGTTGACGCAAGCCTTTGCGAGTCCCACGCCGACGGGCCCGGCGGAGACTATCGAGGCGGCAAGCTGAGCCACGGCCTCCGTCAACTGGCCATCGGGCAGCACCTTGTTCACGAGGCCCATCTCATAGGCCTCGCGAGCCGTTATCACCCTGCCGGTGAAGATGAGTTCCTTTGCCCGGGCAGGCCCGGCCAGCTTGGCCGTCCGCTGCGTGCCGCCGAATCCCGGGAGAATGCCGAGGGTGACTTCCGGGAAACCGACCCTCGCCTTTTCCGCGGCATAGATGATGTCGGCGGCAAGGGCAAGCTCGAAGCCGCCGCCCAGGGCATAGCCGTTCACCGCGGCGATAACGGGCTTCGCCATCCGCTCGAAAAGGGACATGACCATGTGTCCCTTCTGCGAGAAGGCCATCCCCTGCATAGGGTTCATGGGCTGCATCTCCTGTATGTCGGCGCCGGCAACGAACGCCTTGTCGCCCTGGCCCGTCACGATGACGACCCTGATATCGGGATCGTCGCTCACCTCGCGCGCCGCGCCGAAAAGATCGTCAAGGGTCGCCGAGTTAAGGGCGTTGAGCGCCTTCGGCCTGTTGACCTTGATGATCCCCGTGCTGCCGTCTCGTTCGAGAATCACGTTCTCGTACGACATGTTACGCCTCCCTCTCGACCACCGCTGCCATTCCCTGACCACCGCCGATGCACATGGTCGCGAGCCCGTACTTCAGACCGAGGCGAGGCATCTGATACATGAGGGTCGTGATGAGCCGCGCGCCGGTGCAGCCGATGGGATGGCCGATTGAGATCCCGCCGCCGTGCATGTTCGTCCGCGCCGGATCGAGCTTCAGCTCCCTGATGTTCGAAATGGCCTGCGACGCAAATGCCTCGTTCAGCTCGATCATGTCGATCTTGTCGAGGGAGAGATTGGCCTTCTTCAGGGCCTTCTTCACCGCCGGAACCGGTCCGAGACCCATGTATGCGGGATCCACGCCGCCCGCCGCCCAGGAGACGAACCTGCCCATGGGCTTGATGCCCAGTTCTTTCGATTTCTCCCGTGACATGAGGACAACCGCCGCCGCCGCATCGTTGAGGCCCGATGCGTTTCCCGCCGTGACCGTGCCGGGCTTCTTGAAGGCGGTCCCGAGCTTGGCCATCTTTTCAACGGACGTGTCCATGGGGCGCTCGTCCGTGTCGAAGACGACGGCGTCCCCCTTCCTCTGCGGGATGACGACGGGCACGATCTCTGCCTTACACCACCCTTCCTTGATCGCGTGACGCGCCCTCTGGTGGCTCATGGCGCCGAACGTGTCCTGCTCCTCGCGGCTGATGCCGAACTTCTCGGCGATATTCTCCGCTGTCAGCCCCATATGGTAGCCGTAGAAGATCTCCCAGACGCCGTCGAGGACCATGAGGTCGACGGCCTCGGTGTTGAACATGCGGGCGCCCCATCTCAGGCCGGGGAGCGAAAAGGGCGCCAGGCTCATGTTCTCCATGCCGCCTGCCACGATGACGTCGGCGTCACCGGCCATAATGGCCTGGACCCCGCTCACGATCGCCCGGAGTCCCGACGCGCAGACCTTGTTGACGGTGAAGGCGTTCGTCTCCTTCGGCACGCCACCGTATATGGCCGCCTGCCTGGCGGAGTTCTGCCCCAGGCCTGCCTGGAGCACGTTCCCCATGATTACCTCGTCGACGGAGACCTCTTTCAGGGAATTATCGAAATCATAGTATTTTGCTTCGAGGTCCGTGTCCAGCTTCCCCCCGAAGATCTCAGGGGCGAACTCTCTGTCCTTGGTTCTCGATGGCCGTAGGCCGGCGCGCTTGAGGGCTTCCTTGATAACCAATCCACCCAGTTTTACAACGGGTACATCCTTGAGACTCTGTCCGAACTGACCAACGGCAGTCCTCGCAGCCGAGACAATAACGACCTCTCTCATGATTCGCTCCTTTCGATTATAAAAAAATTCACAATCTTTTATCCTAATTGGCGACTTTTGTCAATATTTTAAATCAGGCGACCCACACCGGTCTCATCCGGAACCGGCGCCAAGTCATGCCGAGGGGGGGTGGGAGCGGTTGTTTCGCCGGTCATTCCCGGCAACACGTCCTGCAATCCGCCGAGCCCTCCTGAAGGCCCGGGCGGCCATCAAGGTGTCCGCGGCCTTCCCCGGTTTTCAGCCCTGTTTTTTCAGCTCGTCGATCAGACGCCCCGCAAGGGCGGGTACGACCGCCCCGACAGCGGGAGTGAGCTTTTCGGTGAAGACCGTGTTCTCCTCTATCTTCACGGCGTATATCCGCACGGTCGCCGGCATCTTGTACCCTATCCTTTTCCCCAACTCGATCGTGGTCTTGAGATCGAGGGCGTGGGACGCATAGGGCACGATCAGTCCTCCCAGGTCGTCGAGGGTGAGGTCGTACACGTTGCCGACCGGTTTCGTGTCGTTAGTCATGATGGCGTCAACGACGATCACCCTGTCGAACCCGGTGATAAGGTCGAGGAGGACCATCCCCCCGAGGCTTGCCTCGATGATTTCGACGAGGGGGTCGCCGGCCCAGTTGTTCCTTATCTCCCGGGCGACGCAGATGCCGACTCCGTCGTCTCCGAGTATGGTGTTGCCGAGTCCGAGAATGAGGGTTTTTTGAAAGGCCATGGTGAAAGGTGGGGCCGTGGCCTTGACGGCCACGGCCCCATTCGTGTTCCTGTTACATGCCCCTGCTTATCCGGTCGACGACGTTGCCTTGCCGATCGCGGAGCACGATCTCCAGGGGCATTGTTCCGGGGAGCGTGTGGGTTGCGCATCCTAGACACGGGTCGTAGGCGCGGAACGCCATCTCCACCATGTTGAGGAGTCCTTCTTTTGCCTCCCCACCCTTGATGAAGCCCTGGGCCGCCTTCTTTACGGAAAGGCAGATCGGGGCGGCATTGTGCTGTGTGGCGACGATGAGGTTCGCCTTCGTGAGGAGACCCTTGTCGTCTGTCTCATAGTGGTGGATCAGGGTTCCCCTCGCCGCCTCAACGCAGCCGATACCCTTCTTCGTCAGGCGGAGGTTCATGTTCCGTATATCCTTGCTTGTAAGGAGCGGATCGGCCGCGATGCGCTGCATCTCCTCGGCCGCCTGGAGCGCCTCGATCAGGCGCGCCCAGTGAAAGGCGAGGGTATTGTGCGCCGGCTTGTTCCCGAGGATTGCGTACATCTCCTCATACTCCGCCTGCGCCTCGGGGGTGGCCATGCCCTTGGATGCGTTCAGGCGGGCAAGCGGGCCTACCCGGTAGAGGGATGAGCCGTATCCCTCTTTCAATCCCTGCCATCCCAGGACCTTCAGGTACGTGAGTCTGATGTATGTCCAGGGCTCGACCCATTCGGCTATGTGGTCGGCATAGTACTGGGGATCGAAAAGGGCCCTCTCCTTGCCTTCCGGATTGACGACCCTGATGTTCCCGTCATAGAAGCTGACGCACTTGTTCTCGTCGACCATTCCCATATAATAGGTGTTGAGGCTGTAGGCCTCGTCGACGACGAGCTTCAGGTAGTCGGGATTTCTCACGACCACGTTCTTGAACAACTGGAGGGCGAATTTCGCGAATTCAACGGCGTAGTCGGCGGTCCCCTTTATGACCGTCCGCTCTTCCTCGGTAATCCCTCTTGAGACGCCGCCGGGGAGGCCTCCCTCCGGATGGGGCGGCTTGCTTCCGAGAAGCCGGAGAATATCCCTGCATCTTTTCCGGACCTCGATCACCTTGCCTGCGATCTCCATCCCGACCTTTTGGATCACCCCGAGAATATTCCGCTCGGCAGGGTCGGCATCCGGGCCGACGACAAAATCGGGCCCGCCGAGGAAAAAGAAATGGATGAAGTGGTCTTCCACGTAGAAGGCGTTGTACTGGAGCTGTCGAATCAGTTTGGCGGTGGCCGTCGGCTCCACGCCGTACACCTTGTCGAGGGCCTTCGTGGCGGCCATGTTGTGAGGCGTGGGGCAGACGCCGCAAATGTTCGGCACGATCCTCGGCATCTCCTCCACGGGCCTTCCCAGACAGAACCGCTCGAAGCCCCGCAGCTCCGTCACCTGGAAATAGGCATCCTCCACATCGCCCTTGTCATCGAGAAAGATGTCGATCTTTCCATGACCCTCCAACCTCGTTACCGGATTTATCGATATTGTTTTTCCCATGCTCACACCTCATGCTTTTTGGATGTCTCTCTCCTCTTTTTCAAGAGGGAGGACGCCGTGGTGAAACGATAGAAATATCCTGTCGGGTCATCGAGTTCATCGACTACCTTCATTGCCTGTTCCATGCTGGGGGCGTCGATGAGCGAGGCAAAGGCCGATAGGTACTTCGAACCCATGTCGGCTACCCCTTCCACCGGACCGAAGCAGCCCCTGCAGGGCATGTTGATCTTGAGGCATGCCTCGCCGCACCCCGCCCGCGTTGCCGGCCCCGAGCAAACCACGCCCTGGGCGAGAAAACACTTCTCGGGATCGGCCTCTATCTCATGTATCCTTTTTATCTTGGAGATGGCCAGCCTCTCCGGCTTGGTCCTGTTCCTATCACACACGTCGCAGAGGGCCCTCTCCGGGGCAAGGGTCGAGCCTTTGGGGGGTAGACGCCCCTCCAGCACGGCGCTGACCGCCTCGAGTATGAGGTTGACAGGTGGCGGACAGCCGGGCAGGTAGTAATCGACATCGATAGTCTGGCTAAGGGTGCGCACGTCGTCGAAAAGATAGGGAAGGGTCAGCTCCCTGCCATCCACCTTCGTCGAGGTCTGCGGGTAAGTATTGTTGGGATTGGTGACGGTCGGGGCATCCTTGTAGACCCACTTGAAGATGTCATCCCTGGAGCGGAAGTTGGCCAAACCCGGCGTGCCGCCGAAGCAGGCACAGGCCCCGAAGGCCAGCACGAGCTGGGACTTCTTGCGGAGCACCTTCGCGAACTCCTCAAGTTCGGAATTCCTCACCGAGCCGTTAACGATACTCAGGGCGATCTCTCCGTCCTTCATCGCCTCTATGTGATGGTATTTGAAGTCAAGGGCCACGGGCCACAGCACGAAATCAACGGCACTCGCCACCTTTAGCACATTCTCGTTGAGGTCGACGACTGCCTCGTCACACCCACCGCAGCCACCGAGCCACATTATTGCCACTTTCGGTTTATCAGCCATGTCTCTTCCTCCTAAACCCTGATTGGTTCAAGACCCTTGAGCCTCTGAGAGAACTCATCGACAAGCCCGTTTATCTTCGCGCCCTCCGGATCGAAGGACGTGACGACCTGCACCCTTTCTTTCTCGATGCCGAACGATTCCAGGACTTTCTGAAGGAGATAAACCCTCTTCCGCGCCTCCTCGTTCCCATCCTGGAAGTGGCAGTCGCCCTCGCCGCAGCCGAGGAGGAGGACGCCGTCCGCCCCCTTCTTGAAGGCGTTGAGGACGTCCGTTGTATCGACCTTGCCGATGCAGACAACGGGTATAAGGGTCTTCAGGTTCGCCGCAAGCCCGTTCCCGCAGAAGCCGTAGCCGAACTTGCAGGCAAAGCAGACAATGCCGGGCTCTTCGCTGATCCGCTGTTTTTCCATTTTCGAGAGGTCGGGTTCGAGTTCCCGCGCGCCCGAAGGACACGCGGAGACGCACATGCCGCAGGCCTTGCACTTGATGGGATCGGAATAGCTCACGAGGCGCGTCGCCACCTCCCTGCCCTCCACGATCTCCTTTGTTTCAAGGAGCTGGGCCGTTTCGTAGTTGCAGGCGGATACGCAGATACCGCAGCCGGAGCAGAGGTTTTCGTCCACCTTTACGGCGGGCAGCTCAGGCTGGATGCCGACCGACACGCATGCCTTGCACACAGGACACGGGCCGCACTCGAGGCACCGCCGCGCCTCCTCCCTCGCCTCGTCCAGCGTAAAGCCTATCTCGAACATGTCGAAGGTCTTTCTCTCGCCGGGGTCTGTCCACTTTATCGCGGGTTCCGGCTTGAAGATGTTCCTCGTCGGCGTTCCCGTGGTCTCCCTTCGGAGGCCCCACCGCTGCATGGGCATGCCGCGGAGGCACCTCTCCATTGACTGGGCCGCTTCTCTCCCTTCCGCCATTGCATCGACCATGAAGCCGACCCGTCTCACGTCGCCGCCAATGAAGACATCTTCCCGCAGAATGCTCCGGCGGGTGAGGGGATCGACGGCGAGCCTGCCGCTCGCGTCGAAAAGCCCCGCATTCTGAAGAAGAGACCGATCCCACATCTGGCCGATCGTTATCAGAAGGACGTCACCTTCCACGTCCTGGCAGTCATTGCAGTCGAATTGGGGATTGAAGCCCTTGTAGTCGAAAACGCCCACGCATTTCGGACAGTCAATGCCCTTGAACTTTCCATTCTCGGCGGTGATGTTCCGCACGCCCCTCGAATATACGACCCTGATGCCTTCCTGGATAGCCCCCTCTATCTCTTCAATATCCGCAGGAATGCCGTCCCTTGAGGTCTTGTCCTCGTTCTCGAGGCAGACCACCGTGACCTGGCCGCCCAGCCTGTAGGCGGTCCGGGCAGCATCAAACGCCACGTTGCCGCCGCCGATGACGACAACCCTCTTGCCCTTGTAATAGTCGGGCGGAAGAAGGCCCCTTCCCGCCTC
>JBEKJU010000049.1:0-16854 GCA_050011095.1 Syntrophorhabdales bacterium | reverse complement strand
AAATCAATGATGTCAGGTAGATAGCACACCTATCCATAGAAGTCTAGAAATATAAATCATCAGGTATTTAAGCTACTTAGCCTCTATATGTGGATGATTTCCAAATGCGTTTGCCCTGGGTGTTGTCCAGCGATTGTCGCTGGAGGTTTTTTCAGCCTATTGCAAATATGGCCTTTCCGTGCTATAATAAAACGGAACGTCATTTCTTATTGGGTAATAGCATCTATCGAGCGCACGTGTATCCCTTTTCTATGGATATCCGGGAGGCGTCTTCGCATAAGAGGTCTCGCCGGGTACATTGGTAGGGGAGCAACGGCAAGTACGAGCTTGACAATGCACGAAAGAGTGCTATATTTAGACATAGTTTACGGCAAAATATGCAGTTAAACTGCCCTTGATTTCAGAGAAGGGGCTTTTTTTTGCACGTGGAGAGAAGTCGATGAGCATAAAGAACTTTGATCAGATCAAAACGCTAATTGACATCGGCATGGAAAAGGGCTATCTCACGCCTGACGAGATAAACGACTTTCTGCCTCAGAACATATTCTCGCCGGAGGACATCGAGGACATATTCGATTTTCTGTCCGAATCAAACATAGACGTGGTCGAGACCATAAAGGAGAAGATCGAGACAGCCGAGGAAGAGCAGCGTGAGTGGGAGGAGCCGGAGCGCTTCCCGACCGAAAAGACCGACAACATTATCTGGGCCTACCTGAAGGATATCGGGAGAATTTCACTCCTCTCCTCCGACGAGGAGTATGATATAGCCAAGAGAATAGAAGAGGGCGAAAGAAAGATCAGGAGCCTTCTTTTCGAGACGCCCCAGGCAATTGCGGAATTGCAGGAGCTGGCCTCCCAGATCAGGAAGGAAGCGGTCAACATCATCGATGTGATAAAGAACATCGATGAGATGAACTATACGAAGAAGGACGAGGAACAGTACAGGAAGAGGACGATAACCCTCGTCAACAGCCTGAAGAACCTGTACGAGAAAAAGGAGGAGATGAAAGGCCAGACGGCGGCCGCCCAGGTTGACGAGTTCATGAGAAGGCAGACCGAGAAGAAGCTTACGAGCATGGAAACCAGGATAGAAGAGGTACTCGCGGACCTCAGTCTGCAGAAGAAGGTCCTGGAAGAGATTACGCGGAAGGTGGAGAAGCGGGTAAGGTTCCTGGACGAAAAGGAGGCCCGCGCGGTCGAGGTGAACCTCCATGAGATGGAGCTGGTCGAAAGGGAGCTGAAGGTCGTAAAGAACCGGCTGATCAAGGCCAACCTGAGGCTCGTCATCAATATCGCCAAGAAGTACCTTAACAGGGGCCTCTCCTTCCTCGACCTTATTCAAGAGGGGAACATGGGCCTCATGAAAGCCGCGGAAAAGTATGATTACCAGAAGGGCTACAAGTTCTCCACCTATTCGACATGGTGGATCAGGCAGGCAATCACGAGGGCCATTGCGGACTACGCAAGGACAATCAGGGTGCCCGTGCACGTCCTCGAAACGATGAACAAGATAACGAAAGTGACGATCTCCCTCTTTCAGGAACTGGGAAGGGAGCCCACCCTCGAGGAGATATCGGCCAAGGCCGCCTTGCCGCTGGAAAAGGTGAGGAAGATCATGAAGGTCTCGAACGAGCCCATATCTATAGAAACACCCATAGGCGACGACGATTCCAAGCTCGGTGACTTTATCGCCGATCCCAAGTCACCTTCTCCCTTTGAAGAACTGGTAAGCATCTCCTGTAAGGAGGAGATAGACAAGGTCCTCTCCACCCTGACGCCGAGGGAAGAGAAGGTCATCCGCATGAGGCTCGGCATTGGCGAAAAGACGGACTACACGCTTGAGGAAGTCGGTGACGTATTCGGGCTCACGAGAGAGAGGATAAGACAGATCGAGGCAAAGGCGTTACGGAAATTAAAACATCCCTCCAGACGAAAGAGACTCGAAAGTTTTCTCGAATAATCCAGGGGCGCTCCCGAGTAATCATTTTTCATGAAACGCCCGCAACCGGTTCTGCCCGACAGCCATCTGACGGGCCGAACCGGCCTTCAGGCCCTATTCGACCGGTCGTCTACCTCCGGTGGTATCCACCCCTATAGCCGTATCCCCGGCCTCTGTAATAGCCGTGATAGTAGCGCGGGCCATAGGGATATCCATAGACACCGAAATAGCCGTAGTAGGGAGCGCCGTAGTAGGGAGCGCCATAATAGGGGTAGGCACCGGGATAGGCATTATAGTTATATGGCCCATACCCGTAGTAAGGGTCCGGAACAGCGGGGACAACCGCGCAGCCCGCCAATGACACCGCCACAAGGAGCGCGAACACAAGCTTCATTTTTGCACCTCCAACCCGGTCGGCTTGACCTTTTCCCCCAACTCTGCATGCGCCGTGCCGCGCTGCCCCTCGATGCTTTTCTTGCTTCCCGGGCCGGTCCGGGAAGGGACCATCCGGTTCCGCGGCCCGTCCGACCGGCATGAAATGTCGAAAAATCCGCGCTGCCCCTCGACAATACTTGCCGGTTGTCTCCTTTGGGCGGAAAGGGTTGTGCTCTTGCTTCACTCCACGAGGTAGTCCTGAAGGGATTGGTAACTCTGGAAATCGGTATCCATGAAGGAGGCCCCGATACCTGTCTGGCCGTTCGAATGGACGTGGCGCGGCGCACACTGCATGGTGAGGGGTTTATCGCCCCTGGGCAGGGTGAATACGACGGACATCCTGAGATCATCGCGCACCTCGACCTTAAGGCCGCGAGGGACCGAGATATGAATCCCTCCCAGGGAGATATCGTTCACCATTCCGGCATGGACAGTGCCGTCGAGGCCGCTCACGAGCGCCGGGGCCGAGACCCTCTTTCGCGGATAGCGCCTCTTCTCTTCCTTGACCCCTACCGGCTCTCTTCGTCCCACGTAGTCGTAAAGGATGTTCTCTATGACCGAAGAGAGCGATCTTCTGTCCGCCTCCGAGATCTTTTCGAGAGCCCTCCGCAAATCCTCACTGGTGCGAAAGCATATTACGGTATCCCGCGGCACCCCGTTCCCCCCTTATTACATAATATCGGTCCTCTCTATTGCCTATACCATAAGGCGAAGGCAAATGCCATAATATTGCATGACGATGTCACAAAAAATGAGACGGACCCCTCATACCGGCATCGGCTGTCGGCCGTCTTTACCCGTATGGAATTGGCGGGGCTTCGATCCCTTGACTTTCTGACGGGTCGTATTAAGTTCTGATAAAAGAGAAGTGAGCCGGTCATCCCACTTTTATGGAGGAACGAAATGGAAGGGGAGCACGAACATACCCATCTTCACTCGCACGAGCACAGGCATGTCCATTCCCACGAGCACGGGCATGGCGCCGTGACGCACTCGCACGAGCATGAACATCTTCACGCGCACGAGCATATCCACGAACACAAACACCCCCATAAGCATGAAGGTCAGGAGGAGGCGCACGCGCACGTCCATGCCGACGAGCACGGTCCTCACGATCACGACCATCCTGCCCATCAACGGGAGATGCACGAGCACCCGCACGGGTAGCAGGGTTAGAAACGGGGCAACCTCAGAGGCCGGCCGGATGGCGATACCCGGTATAAGCCGGGTCTATCCTGTCGGCCCGGTCATGAAACCCCCTTGTGATAGCGGGGCAGGGCGTCATCACGGAAGAAGCGGAAGGACGGGGAAAATAAGTTGACACGGGCCTTGCAACGCTGTTAGCCTTAAGTTTCAAAAGTCCACAAGGGAGGATCTCATAGCATGGACGGAAGGGTAGCGCGGATGACCGAGGTTGTTGCGGGCTCATCGAAGAGCTTTGATGATGCGGTGATGGTCGGTTTCAAGAGGGCCACAAAGACGTTGAGAGGCATAACCGGCCTCAAGGTGAAGGACTGGAGGGCAAGGGTAGAAGACGGGAAGATCGTGGAATACAGGGTAACGCTGGAAGTGTTGTTTATTCTTGAGAGCTGACGCGGAGCCCGGCGTCGTCCGGGCACCCGTGCGCATGCCACATGAGAAACCGCGCATAGTAACGATACCTTCTCCTGATCGATTTATCACAAAGGACAAAAGGCAGCAGGGTCACAGGCAGAAGAAACAGGAGGGCCTTGCACACCCTCACGAGGACGAAGGCCCGCACGTAAGGCCTCGAATGGTACTTTCCTATGAATTTGTAGAGGGAGATGGCGTATTCTATCCTGCCCCTGATCCACGACCGTGATACGGTCCTGCCCTGAAAGTGGATGATTTTCGAGGCGGGAAAGAAGACCACCCTCAGCCCCCTTTTCTCCGCGCGGAGGCATAGATCCGTTTCCTCCAGGAAGAAAAAAAATCTCTCGTCGAAGCCGCCGAGAAGGTCAAGAAGCCGGCGCTTCACCATCAACGCCGCGCCGATGAGCGATGCCACCTCGCTTGGAGTGGAAGAGCCGTCGCCCTTTGTGCGGGAATGGGGGAAGAGGGCCTCGAAAACCGGCCTCGGCACGAGCTCGAGGCCGAGACAGGGCGTCAAGGCGAAGGATCGCTGGGGCCGCATATCCTCATAGACCAGTTGAGGTGCGGCAATGCCGACGGATGGGTCGTGCTCCATAAAGGCGAGCATCTTTATTGTCTCCCCCTCGAGGAGGCGCGTGTCGGAATTCAAAAAGAGGACGAATTCAGCCGAGGAGCGCCGGTACCCCATGTTCGCGGCAGCCCCGAATCCCCTGTTTTCGGCGCTGCCCACGTAAGATACCCAGGGGAACCTCGATTCTATCATGGACCCTGTCCCGTCCGTCGATCCGTTATCGACGACGATGACCTCTGACGTTACGGCCCTCAAGGATGCGTCAGCTTCTATGGAAGAGAGGAGCCCGGCAACGAGGTCCTCGGTATTTCTCGTGACGATAACGATGGAAAGCACACCATATCCTACCGCACGGCCCGGCGGGAGCGCAAGGTCTCCATATCATACGTAAAATCGCTTGACAACCGCAGCCCCTCGATGTTATATAGGCATATGCTCGGACAAGAATACAGAGTAACAGTACGCAACGGCGCATGGTGGTGGTGGTTCAAGTTCAGGTTGTGAGACCGCCAGCACCGGGCCATGAGCGGTTTCGCAACTGCTCATGGCCTTTTTTGTGGGGCCATGAGCCATCTCATGGCCCCTTTTGTTTCGGGCAAATTCATGATTGGAGGGAGACGTGCAGACGAAGATTCTTCTTGAAGAAAAGGACATTCCGAGGCAATGGTATAATATTCAGGCGGACCTCTCAAGCCCCTTGCCGCCGCCGCTGCATCCCGCGACCGGCCAGCCCGTCGGGCCCGAGGATCTGACCCCGATCCTTCCTATGAGCCTCATCGAGCAGGAAATGAGCCAGGAGCGCTGGATAGACATTCCGGAGGCGGTGCTGGAAAAGCTCGTCATGTGGAGACCGTCGCCGCTTTACCGCGCCTCCCGCTTGGAGAAATTTCTCGGCACCCCGGCGCATATCTATTACAAGCACGAGGGCGTGAGCCCCGCGGGAAGTCACAAGCCGAACACGGCCATTGCACAGGCCTACTACAACAAGATGGCGGGGATCAGGAGGTTGACGACGGAAACAGGGGCAGGTCAGTGGGGATGCGCCCTCGCCTTCGCGGGCAGCCAGTTCGGCCTCGAAGTGAAGGTGTATATGGTGAGGATCAGCTTCAGCCAGAAACCGTACAGGAAGATGCTGATGGAGGCCTGGGGGGCGTCGTGTGTGCCGAGCCCGAGCCCGGACACGGTCGCGGGGCGGGAGTTTCTCGCGGCCGACCCCGAGCATCCGGGCAGCCTAGGTATCGCGATCAGCGAGGCCGTGGAGGATGCGGTCACGTCGGGGGCGACACGCTATTCCCTGGGCAGCGTGCTGAACCACGTGCTCATGCACCAGACGATAGTTGGGCTCGAGGCGCATAAGCAGATGGCTAAGGCAGGGGATTATCCCGATGTGGTCATCGGGTGCGTGGGTGGCGGCAGCAATTTCTCCGGCCTGGCCTTTCCCTTTGTGAGGGACAAAATACACGGCAAGGATCTGAGGGTGATCGCCTGCGAGCCCGCGTCCTGTCCCACCCTCACCAAGGGGCCCTATGTCTATGACTTCGGCGATACCGCCGGCAAGACGCCCCTTCTCCCCATGCACTCCCTCGGCCACGGCTTTGTGCCCGCGCCCATCCACGCGGGCGGATTGCGCTACCACGGCATGGCGCCGCTCGTGAGCAAACTGCTTTCGGACGGGCTGATCGAGGCACGGGCCTACGCCCAGTCCCAGACGTTCAGCGCGGGCCTGACCTTCGCGCGGACAGAGGGCTTTATTCCGGCCCCCGAGACCGACCATGCGATCGCGTGCGCCATAGAGGAGGCGATAAAGGCCAAGGAGGAGGGAAAGGAAAGGGTGATCCTCATGGGCTGGAGCGGACACGGTATGATGGACCTCGCCGCCTATGACGCCTTTCTTGCCGGAAGGCTTGAGGATCAGGTGCTCGAAGACGAGGACGTAAAAAGGCTTGTGAAGGACCTGGAGAAGTTCCCCCGGCCCTGATAGGGCCGACGTCGGAAGACGGCCTGCCGCCGGGTTGCATTCAAGGGCGCGTCACAGCCCGCCCGAAGCGGGTGTCTTGAAGCGGGTCGGCGCGCCGAAGGCGTGGGTGGTGCCGCGGAAGGCAACCCGGCAGGAGGCGATAACGAAACGGGCGGCCGGGCCTACCAGTTCTCGCCGCGGTCGTTCAGGAGCGCGCGGGCGTGGGCGTCGCCCAGGCGGGCCGCATATCCGAGATCCCGCCGGGCCCGCCGCGTCTTTCCCGCCACCTCGTACAGGCGGGAGCGGTTAACGTAGGCGGCCGCGAGCGTCGGGTCGGCCCCTATCGCCTTCGAATAGTCGCCCAGGGCCTTCTCGTAATCGCCCATCTCCTCGTAAAGCTCTCCCCTCGCATTGTATGTATCCGCCTGTCTCGGGTCGATGTCAAGGGCCCGGGACAGGTCGCGCAGCGCCATATCGTACCGGCCGATGGTGCGATACGCCTTTCCCCGGTTGCGGTAAGGCTCGGGCAGGTGAGGGTGGCGCTCGATAAAGTGGTTGTAATCCCTTATGGCCTCACCGCACCCGCCGCTCTTGAGAGAGGCGTCGGCGCGGACCATGTAGGCCCAGTCGAAGTGGGGCTTGAGGTCGATGAGGCGCGTGTAATCCCGCACGGTGTCCTCGTACCTCCCGAGGAGCATGCTCGTGACGCCCCTTTTTCCGTAGGCCGCGGCGCAGCCGGGGTCGAGCTCGATCACCCTGGAGTAGTCCGCCAGTTCTTCCTCGTACCGGCCGAGCTGCCCATAAAGCTCTGCCCTGCTCATGCGATGGGCGATATCGTCCGGGGCGAGGTCGATCGCCTTCGTATAGCTCACGATGGCCTGGTCGATCTGGTCGAGGGCGCGGTAGGTCTTTGCCGCGTTAAGGTAAAATTCGATTGATTCAGGGTCGAATTCGATTGCCCTGAGGTAGCTCGCGAGGGCCTCACCGTATCGCGCCGCCTCGAAATGCGCATCTCCCCGCCTGTTGTAGGCCTTCGCGAAGGTCGGGTTCCTTATTCCCGCCATATCCTATCTTAGATGTCTTTCGATAAAAAATCTACCGGGTCGTCATTTTTTTGTTTCTTGACCCCTATCAGCTTTGGGGGTTACAATCAAGAACCGGAATGGATCTGGCTATTATCCTCGAACGGAACAGCGAGCACATCGTGGAGGAATGGGTTGCCCGGATTCGCGGCGTGACCCACCTCTACTCGAGCCGCCCGACAAGCGAGCTTTTCCTCACGACGTCCAGGGTGAGGGATGCAAATTTCGCCGTTCTCGTCCATGACGATTATTCCCTGATAAACCACGTGATAAAGGGGTTCAGCCATATGCGTTCCGGGGCGGGCTTTCTCCTCTCCGATGTGCAGAAGGCCTTCGCCCTCTATAAACAGATCGTCGCGCCCCTCCTTTCGGAAAAGATGGATCACGGGTCCTTTGTCGATGCCCTTGACCGCATCGACCGCTGCCTCAACTATACGATCTACCGGTTCAGCGACTCCTATCAGTCACTCACGCAAAAAAATATCAGGGACTACGCGCAGAACCTCGAAGTGGAGGTCGAGAAGCGCACCGAGGAGCTTGCCCAGTCCGAGGCGAAATACCGGGTCCTGGTAGAGGAGATCAGCGACGGCTATTTTGTGAACCAGGACGGGACCATCGTTTTCGCCAACAGGGCGTTCTGCGAGATGCACGGCTACACGCTGCGCGAGGTGATAGGAAGGGCCTACACCGATTTCGTCATGCCCGCCTCCCTGCCGGAGGTGCAGGAGTGGTACAGGCAGAGGATGGAGAGAGGGGAGTCGAAGGAGCAGTACGTCTACCTGCGCCGCCACAAGGAAAGGGGCGGGCTTCCGACGGAGAACAAGGTGAAGCTCGTCACGTACCAGGGGAAGACCGCGGCAGCGGGAATCTGCAGGGACATCACCCAACGGATCGAGATGGAGAAGCGAATCCGCGAGGCCGAAGGGCTCGCGCGCATAGGCCAGCTCACCACGTCGCTCGCCCACGAGATCCGCAACCCCCTTTCCTCGGTGAAGATGAATATTCAGATACTCTTGCAGAACCTGGGACTCCGCGGCAACGACAAGAGAAGGATGGAGATCGTGGACCGGGAGATATCGAGGCTCGAAAAGATCCTCGAAGAGATGCTCGATTTTGCCAAGCCGGTCACCCTCAGCTTCTCCCTCGCCTCATTCAAGGAGGTGATCGACTCGTGCCTGGAGGTGCTCGATTTTCCCATCAAGAAAAAGGCCATATCCGTGAGGACGTCCCATTCGAGGCCGCATGCCGCGTGTATGATGGACAGGGACAAGATGGGACAGGCGATCATCAACGTGCTCCTCAATTCGATTGAGGTCCTTCCCGAGAATGGGACGATTGAGGTCAGATCGAGGACGAGGGCGCGCGGCAAGGACGACGAATGGGTCGAGATCGAGATAGCCGATGACGGCCCCGGCGCCTCGAAGGCGGATCTTCCCTATCTCTTCGATCCCTTTTTCAGCAAGAAGAGCAAGGGGACCGGTCTCGGCCTCGTCAATGTCAAGAAGATCGTCCAGGCCCACGGCGGCGTGGTCGAGGCGGCCCTGCGAAAGCCGAAGGGCATGCGGGTGACCTTGCGGATACCGAAGCGGGGATAGCAAATGAGAAGAAGAAGGATACTGATTATCGACGACGATCTTTCGCAGCTCGAATCCCTCGAAATGTTCCTCGCGGAGAAGGGCTATGACACGACCTCCGCCGTGAGCGGTCTCGACGGGCTTGCCCGGACGGACTTCCGCCCGGACGCGGTGATCCTCGATATCCGCCTTCCCGATATGAACGGCCTTGACGTGCTGACGGAAATGAAGAAGGGCAACGCCGATGTGAAGGTCATCATAATCACCGCCTTCCACGACATGGAGATCACCATAAAGGCGATGCAGCTGGGCGCGCTGGACTACATCACGAAGCCCATCGACATAGGGGAGCTGCAAAAGGCGGTCGAGAAGGCGTGCCGCCTTCCCGATTCGCTCCAGAAGATCGCGGGCCCGCCAGGGCCGGCCGCCCTGGCGACGGGGGAGATCGTAGGGCGGAGCAAGGAGATGAAAGAAATCTTCAAAACCATCGGCATACTGTCGGAGAACCGGGTTACGGTCATGCTGCAGGGTGAAACAGGCACGGGCAAGGAGCTGATAGCGCGGGCGATCCATTGCCACAGCCCGTACAAGGACTACCCCTTCATGGCCATAAACTGTTCGGCCCTTGTGAGCACCCTCTTCGAGAGCGAGCTTTTCGGACACGAGAAGGGCGCGTTCACGGGTGCGATCTCGTCGAAGAGGGGCAAGTTCGAGCTGGCGGGGGAGGGAACGATATTTCTCGACGAGGCGAGTGAGATATCCCTCGAATCCCAGCCCAAGCTGCTGAGGTTTCTCCAGGAGAAGGAATTCGAGCGCGTGGGCGGCGAAAAGACGCAGAAATCGAACGCCAGGGTGATCGCCGCGACGAACAGGGACTTGGGCGAGATGGTCAAGGAGGGGTCGTTCAGGCGCGACCTCTACTACCGGCTGAGCGTGGCCACGATTAAGGTGCCGCCCCTCAGGGAGCGGAAGGGGGACATTCCGCTCCTTGTAGACCACCTTCTCAAGAAGATCAACCGGGAGCTTCACCGCTCCGTGAACGAGATGGAAGACCGGGCCCTCAAGAGGATCCTCAGGTACGATTGGCCGGGAAATGTCAGGGAACTGGAGAACGTGCTCACGAACTGCGTGGTCAACACGCAGGGCAACGTGGTCCTGGACGACATCCTCACCCACCTGATCGGGGAGGACGAGGATCAGCCACCGACAAAAGACGTGAGGCCCCCCGGCTTCCTCACGCTCGACAACATGGAAAAGGAGCACATCCTCAGGGTGCTCGAAAAGACGCGGTGGCATTACGGAAGGGCGTGCGATTTCCTCGGTATCTCCCGGCCGACCCTGCGCCAGAGGCTCCGCAAGTACGGCATCTCCCGCAAGGGTGAGGATGTGCGCTGATCGTTTTTCTTCTGTTTAGTCCCTCCTTATCTGCTTCACCGTCTCGCCCGATGGGTCGATGATGTTGATCACGAGGGGCATCCTTCCGGGAAGCGTGTGGGTGGCGCAGCCGAAGCAGGGGTCATACAGGCGGAAGGCCATTTCCACGCGGTTGAGAATGCCCTCCGTGACCACGACGCCTTTCTTGATGAGCCCCTGGGCCGCCTGCCTCACGGCGATGGCGATGGGGGCGTAGTTGTTGGTGGTGCCCACGATGAGGTTCGCCTTTGTGACGATGCCCTTCTCGTCGGTCACGTAGTGGTGCGTCAGGGTCCCCCTCGGGGCCTCGACGATGCCCACCCCTTCGGTTGGCTTTTCCGTGGGGATCGTCCGGACCTTGGGGTCGGTGATGCCCGGGTCCTTGCTCAGTTCGAGGAGGTGCTCCGCGGCGTAGAGAAGCTCGATCAGCCTCGCCCAGTGGGTGGCCAGGAGGTTGTGGACGGGCTTCCTGCCGAAGGTCTTGAACATCTCCTCATAGGCCTCCTGCGCCTTCGGCGTGGCCATGCCGTCCGATGCGTTCAGCCGGGAGAGCGGCGTGGCCTGATAGATGCCCGAGTCCTTGCCCAGGGTGAGCCCCTTCCAGCCTATCTTTTTGAGATAGGGGAACTTTAGGTACGTCCAGGGCTCGACCCGCTCCGCGATGTTGTCCAGGTATTCATTGGGGCTGTACTTTACGAACTCCTTCCCCTCCGGGTCGACGACCCTGATCTTCCCGTCATAGAAGTTGACCTTGTTCTTGTCGTCCACCATACCCATGTAATAGGTGGGCATGGTGAAGATGGGGGACATGATGAGGTCGAGGTAGCCCTTGTTGGCGAGGACCAGGTCCTTGAAGAGCTTCAGGGTGAAGAGGGCGAACTCGATCGAATCCTTGGCGGTCGCCTCCACCTGCTTTCTCTCCTCTTCGGTGAGGGACTTCGACACGCCGCCGGGCAGCCCGAAGGTGGGGTGCACCTTCCTGCCGCCGAGCATGCCTATAATATCCATGGCCTTGCCGCGGGCCTCGATCACTTTCGTGCCTATCTCCACGCCCACCTTGTGGATGACGCCCAGGATGTTCCTCTCCGCCACGGGGGCGTCGGGACCCATCACGAAGTCGGGTCCGCCGAGGATGTAGAAGTGGACCGTGTGGTCCGCCACGTAGAAGGCGGAGTAGAAAAGCTCCCTGAGCTTTTTTGCCGCGGGTGGAGGATCGACGTGGAAGACCGCGTCCGCGGCCTTCGTCGAGGCCAGGTGGTGCGCCTCGGGGCAGACGCCGCAGATGCGGGGCGTAATGTCGGATAGCTCCTCGACGCGTCTCCCTTGAGAGAACTTTTCGAATCCCCTAAGCTCGGGGATGACCATGTAGGCATTGGCAACCTCCCCCTGGTCGTCCAGGAAGAGGTCGATCCGTCCATGCCCTTCGAGCCTGGTCACGGGATCAATGGTGATCTTCTTCATAGCACTCTCCTTTGCTGGGGCTATCGTCGCCCCCTCCAATGGCGAAGCACCGACCCGCACGCGGGTGCCCCGAGCCTCCCCTTCATAAAAAGGAAGAGGCATTATACCTTCCGCCGGTGTAAAAGCGACGCGGCGAGGCCGAAGCGGTAGAAGGTCCCTATGGGGTCGGCGATCTCGTTGACGATGCGGGCCGCTTCCTCTTCCGTGTCCGCATCGACGACGGAGGAGCAGGCGGACATCAAGGCCGCGCCCTGGTCCAGAACGTGGGGAGGGGGGCCGTAGCAGCCGCGGCAGGGGACGTCGACCTTGGTGCAGAGGGAGCCGCACCCTCCGCGCGTTGCGGGACCGGCGCAGATCAGTCCCTGGTCGAAGAGGCACTGGGTGGAATCGGGGATGATCTCGTGGAGGCGGTAGAACCGCTTGATCGCCTTCTCCTTCCGGTCGTGCTTGCACTCGTCGCAGACCGTCTTCTCATTGGCGCCCACGACGCTCCCCTTGGGCGGGAGCGCGCCCTGGACTATAGCCTCGATCACCGACCAGATCTGGGGCGCCTGCGGGGGGCAGCCGGGGACATGGTAGTCGACGTCGACGACCTGGGAAAGGGTCTTGACCGTCTGGTAGAATTTGGGAATCTGGATCTCTCCCTCGGGCATCTTGTTCGACGTCTGGGGGACGATCTTTCCGGGATTGTCCACCGAGGGGGATCCCAGGTAGGCATACTCGAAGATGGACTGCCGGTCGTAGAGGTTCGCCAGGCCGGGCATGCAGCCCTCGTTCGCGCACGAGCCGAAGGCAACGAGGACCTTCGATTTTTTCCTGAGGAGATTGGCGAGGTGCTCGTTCTCGCTCGTACGGATGGCCCCATTGAAGAGACAAACGTCGATATGGCCGTCGGGGAAGGCCTCCACGTCCTTGTACTTCGCATCGATGGCGACCGGCCAGAAGAGGATATCCGCCACCTGGTCGACGATAAGGAGTTTCTCCCGCAGCTCGACCACGGCAATCTCGCAGCCTCCGCACGATGCGGCCCAGTAGAGGGCCAGCTTCAGTTTCTCAGCCATGCTAATCCTCCTTGCTCGCGAGCTGGGCCTTCCAGTCGAGTGGTCCCAGACCGCGTACCTGTTCGGTAAAGTTCCGCGTAAGCTCCGCCCAAATGGGTGCCTCCGCGCCGGAAATCCATCCCCAGTGGAACCTCCCCCCCTCGATGCCGAACCCGGAAAGGACATTCTCCAGGAGGGGCATGCGGCGGAAGGTCTTGAAGTTGCCGTTCGTGTAGTGGCAGTCCCCCGGGGGATGGCAGCCGGAGACGATGACCCCGTCGGCGCCCTCGGCAAAGGCCTTGAGCACGAACATGGGTTCGATCCTGCCCGTGCACATGACGCGGATCACATCCACGTTGGCGGGCTGCTCCATGCGGGCGACGCCCGCCGCGTCGGCCGCCGTATAGGTACACCAGTTGCAGAGAAAGGCGATGATTCTTGGTTCAAAGCTCATGGGCGTGCTCCTTCTGTTTTGAGAAGCCCTTCTATCTGGGCGACGATCTGCTCGTCGGAGAAATGACGGCCCGTAATCGCCGCCGCGGGGCAGGCGGCCACACAGGTGCCGCAGCCCTTGCAGAGGGCGTCGTTCACGGAGGCCACGTTCTTGTCCGCGACGAAGCTGATGGCCTGGTACGGACAGACGGACAGACACGTCTTGCAGCCTGAGCAGAGCTTCTCGTCAATATTGGCGACCGTGGGGGATATGGTCACCTCTTTCCTGTTCATTAGGGCAATGGCCATGGAGGCGGCCGCCCCCGCGTGGGCCACCGTGTCGGGTACGTCCCTTGGCCCCTGGCTGCAGCCCGCGAGGAAGACACCGTCCGTATTGGTCTCGACCGGCCGGAGCTTTGGATGGGCCTCCGCGAAGAAGCCGTCCGCCGAGCGGCTGATGCCGAACGTGGATGCCACGGATGCGGCGTCGTGCGGGGCAACGAGTCCTGTCGCGAGGATAACCATATCGACGGGGACCCTCCTCACCACGCCGACCAGCGTATCCTCGGCCCTGATCACGAGCTTCCCCTCCTCTTCGGGCCTTATTGCCCAGTCCGTCACCTCGGCCACGCGGCCGCGGATGAACTGGACGCCCTCGGAGAGGAGCTTGTCGTAGAACTCCTCGTAGCTCTTACCCGGCGTGCGCATATCGATATAGAAGTTATAGACCTGGGCGCCCGTGTGGTCCTTCACCATGTGGGCAAGCTTCAGGGAGTACATGCAGCAGACCCGTGAGCAGTACCGGTTCGTCCTCTCGTCGCGCGAGCCGACGCAGTGGATGATGCCGACGCTCGCAGGACGGGTGCCGTCCCGGAGGACGACCTCGCCCCCGGTAGGACCGGAGGCGCTTGTGAGCCTCTCTACCTCGAGGCCCGTATAGACGTTAGGATACTTGCCGTAGCCGTAGTAAGGGAGCCTTGCGGCATCGAAGGCCTCGAAGCCGGTCGCCACGATAATGGTGCCCACGTCTACCTCGACGATCTCGTCCTTCTGCTCGAAGTCGATGGCCTTCCTGTCGCACGCCTGCGCGCAGGTCTTCTTGCACTTGCCCGTCCTCAGTTGAATGCACCGTTCGGGGTCGATGAGAACCACCTGCGGTGTGGCCTGGGGGAAGGGGAGATAGACCGGTTTCCGCTTGCCGAGGCCCATCTGGAACTCGTCGGGGAACTTCGCCTCCTTGTACGTGCACGCGTCGACGCACTGGAGGCAGCCCACGCACAGGTCTTCCTTGATATAGCGAGGTTTCTTCTTGACGGTCACCTTGTAGTTCCCCACATACCCCGAGACATTGGTCACCTCACTGTTCGTGAGGAGTGTGATATTGGGATGCCGACCGGCATCCATCATCTTCGGCCCGAGAATTCATGTGCTGCAGTCGAGGGTAGGGAAGGTCTTGTCGAGCTGCGCCATGTGGCCCCCGATTGAGGGCGAGCGCTCGACGAGGTAGACCTTGTACCCGGAATCGGCTATGGTGAGGGCCGATTGAATGCCCGCGATACCGCCTCCCACGATCAGGCAGGCGGGAGTGACCGCTTCCGTGCGGGAGAAAAGCTCCTCCTGGTAGAGCACCCTGGCGCAAGCGGCCCGGATGAGCCTCTTCGCCTTCGCGGTACCCGCCTCCTTATCCTTGATGACCCACGAAACGTGCTCCCTGATATTCACCATGGCGAAATAGAAGGGGTTCAGGCCCGCCTTCGCCACGGCGTTCTGGAACGTCGCCTCGTGCATCCTGGGTGAGCAGGAGGCGACAACGACCCGGTCCAGCTTCTCTTTCCTGATGTCGTCCTGGATCAGTTGCTGGCCCGGCTCCGAGCAGACATACTTATATTCCCTGGCGACGACCACGCCCGGCAGGCCGGAGGCGAACTCCGCCACGGATTTCACATCGACTGTGCCGGCGATGTTCGTGCCGCAGTCGCATACATAGACGCCGACCCTTGGTATACCGTTCACTCCCATATGCCTAACCTCCTATAGACGCCTTTTTGTATGGCACGAAGAGACGCTGCATGCCTAACGAGCTTTCCGGAATGCCGAGGGCCAGACCCACGAGCTGGGTGAAGTAGACAACCGGCATATGGATGGCCTGCCCGAAGGTTGCCGTCAGATCGGACTGGAAGCACTCCAGGTCGAACTGACACAGGGGGCAGGTCGTGGCCAGTGCATCGGCTCCCTTTTTCGTCGCCTCTTTCAGGATGAGATAGCCGAGACGGAAGCCTACCTCCCTTATGGTACCCGTGAGGCTCGCGCCGCAGCACCTCGTCTTCATGGCCCAATCGATGGGTGTCGCGCCGACGGCCTCCATTAGCGCGTCGAGGGTCTTGGGGTCGGCCTGGTCGTCGAAGGTGGAATAGGGGCGGACGATCTGACAGCCGTAATAGCAGGCGACGTTGCCCCCAAGGGGGGCCTTGACCGCCTCCTTGATCCTCTCGATTCCGATGTCGTTCACCAACACATCGAGGGGATGACGGACGTCTACCTTTCCCTCGTAGGTGAGGGAGGCATCGGCGAGTCCCCGCTCCACCTTCTTCCTTATGTCCTCGTTCTCACTCAGGTAGCGTTGGGTCTTCAGGGAGAGGGAGTAACACGCCGAGCAGGGGGCGACGAGCTGAACATGGCCGTTGTGGGCAGGCTCGCCCTGCTTCTCGGCGAGGGCCAGGTTCCGCGCGGACAGGGCGAAGGACTTGACCTCATCTACCGACATGTAGGCCGTGGCGCCGCAGCAGTTCCAGTCATGAAGCTCTTCCAGGGGGATCTCAAGCCTGGAAAAGACGGCCTTCAAAGATTCTTCATAGGGCTTGCCGGTGCTCTTCAGGGAGCAGCCCGGATAGTAGAGATACTTCATCTCGCTTCCTCCTTGTACCGGTTCGCACGCATGCATCGACCCTCTTAAAGCTGCGTCCGGCGCGTCCGCCTTCCCGACGCGGGCCGGAAATGCCCATCCACGGGTGCTATGGTTGGATGCAAACCGGCATCGACATTAAGCCTTCTCAACGCCCCTCAGCAGGGTGCGGAGCTGTTCCTTGTTCTCGATCCCCTCCTCTTTCAGGGCCATCCTGCCCGTGGTGAAAAGCTTCAAGCCGAGACGGGTATATTTGAGCAGGTTGAAGAGGCCTGTCCTCCGCGCCATATTGATCATGAGGGTGCCTTCCGAGTTCCTCCCGTTCCTGGCGACCAGTTTGTAGAACTCCTCGGCCATGATGGGGACGGGGAATTTCTTCGGATAGAGGTGCTTCGCGATCGCCTTCTGCTTGAGGGCGTACATGATGTCGGTAA
>JBEKJU010000048.1:0-17536 GCA_050011095.1 Syntrophorhabdales bacterium | reverse complement strand
CACCCTACAGGGCGATCAGGGGCCAGATGATCAGCCCGGTGAGCCTCGTCCTCAAGATCACCGATGAGCGTGGTTTGCCCCTCGCCTACAACGACGAGATGCGTTCCCTCGTCTTCTCCTTCATTCAAAAGAAGGTGAATGTACAGCACCGGGAGCTCGCCGCGAAAAACCGGCATGCCTTCGTCTGGCTCGACGATCCGGGGCTGCAGTTCATATTTAGCGCGGTAAGCGGCTATGGCGACGTAAAGGCGAAGGCCGAGCTCGTCGACTTCCTGGGCGGCCTCGACGGCCCCCGCGGCATACACCTGTGCGGTAATCCCGATTGGGATTTCCTCTTCTCCCTTCCCCTCGAGATCGTCTCCTTCAATGCCTATGCCTTCGGCGACATTGTCGCCACCTACGAGAGCGTCAGGCGCTTCATCGAGCAAGGGAACATCGTGAGCTGGGGCATCGTCCCGACCCTTTTCGAGGAGTTTACGGGGGAGGACGTGGTGACGATCGCTTCACGGCTCCTCGCCATATGGCGTCCCCTTGAGGAAAAGGGTGTGCCGAGGGGTCTGATCCTCCGAAACAGCCTCATCGCCCCTGCCACCTGCAATCTTCTGAATATCGACAAAACCGCGACCGTCGATAATGCCTTCGCCCTGCTCGGCGAGGTCTCACGCTATATCGAGGGGCATTCCACCTGACGGGCCGTCGGACAAGGCCTCGTTTTTTAGCTACTACCCTTTAAGGACGCGCCTGATGTCCTCCACGAGCTTCTTCGACCCCACATAGAGCGCCGTTCGCTGGTGATGATGCTCGGGCGTTATGTCGAGAATGGGCATTCCTCTCTCGTTAACCGCCATCCCACCTGCTTCGTGGCACATGAACGCGACGACCGCGGCTTCATACATAAGGCGCAGCTTCCCTTCGGGGCGGTTCTTCTTCGGGTTCGGATGGTTCACGATCGCCGGATACATGAACATGCCGCCATTCGCGAGGGTTCTATGGAAATCCCCGGCCAGGGCGCCGAGGTACCGGAAGGCGTACTTGGCCTCGTTCTCCCGGATCCATTGCTGTACCGGCTCCGCGAAGGTATGCCTGTTCGAGGCGTTGAAGGAGAGCTCCCAGGTCTTGGGCTCCTCGGGAAGGACCATCCTCGTGGGCCTCACAAAGGCCATTGTCTCATCTATGTGGAACCGCCAGACCCCTGCGTCCTTCAATCCTACCGTGAATGTTCCGGTGGGGATCACGAACATGCCCGCGGCGATATAATCTTTTCCGGCCCTCAGGTGTCCGTCCTCGAGGCCTTTCAGGTTGCGCTTCGCAACCCCGAACAGGAAGCCCACGGGCAGGCCGTGCGCGACATTGGATGATCCATCGAGGGGGTCAAAATATACGAGATACCGCCCGCTCTCGGGATTGAGGGAAATGATCTCGTCCACCTCCTCACTGACGGCATGAATGACCCTGCCCGACGTCCTCAGGTAGTGGATCGCGATCTCGTGGGCGATCTGGTCCATACGCATGACATCCTCGCCCTGCACGTTGACGGCCCCCGCAAGGCCGAGGTTGCCCTTGAGGGCGCCCGTCAGGTAGTAGTGCTGGATATGCTTTGCGGCGCTGATCAACGCGTCCATGAGGATCAGAAAGTGGTAGCTACGGTTACGTCTCTCCTGATGCTCAAGAAGGAAATTCATGAAGGTTTGTTCGAAATCGACCACGCAATCCTCCTTTTCGTTCCTGGCGATCCCCTCCCCAGCCTGGGGCTGCCATGGGCCTGGACCGCCTGTCGCTTCCCTGCGGTCCCGCCGAGGGGTGGGCGATCTTCCTTTTCGTTAATATTGTATCACCTTCCCGCTTCAGAGTCTCCTCAAAAACTTCCGCCAATGTATACACACCCCCTCTTCAGACCGAGTCCCGCGTAGCGGGTCGTGCCCCCGCCATTGGAGGGGGCGACGCTATCCCACGGAGGTTCTTCCTCGCCTCCGCCCCTTCCTTTTTATGAGGGGGTGGCCGGCGGGTACCCACGGAATGGGTGCCGCGTAGCGGGTCGTGCTTCGCCCGTGGAGGGAAAGACGATGTGCAACCTGGTATTTTTTTGCCTTCGGTCCTTCCTTTTTATGAGGGGGTGGCTCCGCGGGCTTCGCCCGTGGAGGGGGCGACCGGGTACCCGCGTAGCGGGTGTCCCAATAACTGCAACGGCAACAATGATGTGGCGAAGATAAGCGACTCGGCATCAGTCCTTTCCAAGGCGCAAGAAGGGTGATGAGACGGTCAGTCGGCGTTTTCCGGGGCGGGCGGATTGCCCCGACTAGAGCGCTCCGCAAAAATAATTACCGATTGGCGGAGTTGATTTCGGTTTTCGTTCGTCATTCCGGCGAAAGCCGGAATCCAGCGTTTTCAAGACGTTATGAACCACTGGACCCCGGCTTTCGCCGGGGTGACGGGAACTCGAATCGTTACTCAATTTTGCGGATTGCCCCGACTAATGGACATTTACCTTCCCCGGGGCCGCCCGCCTCTCTCCGCGGGGAGGGTGCGCATCCGCTATTCCCCGGTATCCCATTCCTCATTCGCCGCGGCTGCGCCCGCGGCAAGCACTGAAAGCTTCACAGCGCCTATCATCCGGTAGACCTGATGGGGCTCGAGCCTCCGGCCGTTCACCGTGAGCAACTCATCGACGGTGATGCCGAAGAGGCGCTCGTTCTCCTCGAGGTAGGGTCTGATGAGTTCCCATTCGGCCTCGCCAAAGGGCAGGAACTGCCCCCCGTTCAACTGCTCATCCACAAGGCTGCCTTCGGGGTCACGGACGAATATGGCGCCGCCCGAGGCGAGCGAGAAGAGGTTCGACCCGGAATAGGGCGTCTCCTGCGGGACCACCCGCTCCTCGTTGTCGAAGAAGAGGCCGTTCACGATCACGAACCCCCCGCCGTTATAAGGGTCGCCGGCCATGAACGACTCGGCGAGGAAGTCCAGGGCCGTACCGTTGATGACGACCCTCGGCCGGCCCGCGGCGTTAATGAGGGGCCGGCCCGCGGCGTTGCCGAGGACATAGACCTCTCCGCCCTTTGCCCCGTACATGAAGGTCTGGCCGACATCGCCGTGGACGACGAGCTTACCCGATTTCAGGATCTGGCCAAGCTGGTCCTGGCCGTTCCCGTGCACGTGAAGTTCCAGCCCGTCAAGGCCGGAGCCGAGATAATCGCCCGTCGAGCCGTAGGCATCGATGCGGACGCCGTTGGTTCCGGGACCCAGGCCGCAGCCGAGGAAGCGCTGTCCCCGGTGGCCGAAGCAGATGAAGCGGCGCCACCCGAGGGCGTAGGCGTCGCAGACGAGCCGGGCATGGGCCTCATCCCCCTCGGCAGGGAAGGCGGCCGCGCAGGTCACGAGGATCTGCTCGCCCTCTTTCGGCGGCCTTAAGGCCTTCGACGTGGCGAAATCGATCCGGGCGTAGGCCCCTTTCGGGGCCCCGTCCATGAGGGGCACGCCCTCAAAAACGCGGTCGACGGCATCCGATATCATTTGAAGGAGCGACCGTCTCCTCTTCGCGCCCGTGGGATAGCGGCGGTCGAGGAGGCGCGTGAGAAGCTCGATGACAACAGGCCTCATTTTCTCGTCTTCCGCGAGATTCACGAGCGAGGCAAGGCGGCTCCGTACCTCTTCAAAATCCCAGCGGGGGAGCGCCTCGGTGAAATGGCGGAAGAGCGCCTCTCCGTCGCCCGCGGCGAGGCGCTCGTCGAGGCCGGCTGCATCCGCGCGCCCAAGGGCGACCGGCGCAGGCGCCGTGGAGAAGTCGTAGGCCGGCTGGTCGGGCATCTTTATCTCCCTGCCGAACTTGTCCGTACAGGTCAGGACGTGGCCGTCTCCCGCCTCGGCGATGGTGAAAATAAACGCCCCGCCGTCGGTGTAGCTCCCGCCCCTCGCGTTCCAGTACCGGTCGGCGACCGTGCCGAAGCGGGGGTCTTCGGAGGCGAGACTCTGGAGCGTCGCGTCGATGGCCTGCTTCTCCGAGCAGATGAGGCCCACCTGGAATGCGCCTTCCTGAAGGGCGAAGACCTGCGGGCGGAGCATGGCCGTGTCGGTGATGCCGATCAACTGGAAGCGCCGCTCCCTGGGGATCGAGCGGGCGATGATGAAGAACCACGGCCCGTCAGGCGAGCCATGGATCTGCGTCGCCTGGATCTGCCGGTAAATCCGCTGCTTCTCTTCGGGGAGGTGGTCGAAATCCATCTCCGTCGTCGGGGCCAGGGCCTCGATAATATATTCGAGGGGGTAGCCGTACACCCGGTTGAGTAGGTCGAAAACCTGGACCGATACCTCGGTGTCGGTAAGGAAGAGGGGATAGACGTTCCTCTGGCGCAGGTACTCCGTCACCGAGTAGTAGTTCGCAAAGTCACCGTTATGGACGAGGGCTTCGTCGAGCCCCACGAAAGGGTGGGCGCCGCCGGGATGCCAAACCCGGCCCTTGGTCGGATAGCGCTGATGGGCGATCCAGATGTGGGCCTTGAATGCCTCAAGCTTGTAGTACTGCGCAACCTGCTCCGCATATCCGACGATCTTGAGGATCATCATGTTCCGGCCGTGGGAGAGGACGAAGGCCTTCTTGTCGCCCAGGGAGCTGTAATAGGCCTGGTTGAGGAGGAACGTGTTCTGATAGACGAACTCTTCCTCCACCTTGTCGAGGGGGAGGCCCTGAAGGCCGCGCTCCTCTTGAAACCGGGCGAGCACCTCGGTTTTAGCGCGCACGAAATACCGCCTCACCGCCGGGGGCTTCATCTCCAGGCCCGGGATGTCCCGGTAGTCGTCGACGGTTTCGAGGAAGGCCTCGTGATCGATCCGGAAATGGGGCCGGATGAACTTTTGCTCAAGCTCGGCCAGGATCGTCTCATCAAGAAGGGCGATCTGGAGGAGGAAGTCCTCTTCGAGCGTTTTTCGGTCGACACCGAGCTGGTCCGCCCCCAGGCCCACCGCCGCGATGCCGCCGCCCTTACCGTTCCCCCGGTTGTGCATCTGCACGGAGGGCTCGATTATATGGCGGCCGCTCACCGGGATGTTGCAGGCAAAGCCCGTGACACCGCATCCCCCTTCTTCTGCCTCCCGGTGCGGCCCCACGGGGGCCTTTTCCTTCAAGTGGTACCGGGAATTGGTGAGCAATGCGGCGTACGATTCCTCTTTCATGTGATCCTCTTAATCGAGTTCTCCGTCGATCTCTTCCTGCTTCACATAGTCCATGTGGACGAGCACATCGGCGCGTCCCACAAGCTCCGTGACGCTCCTCATGCCGAGCCGCTGCAGGATGGCGACAAGCTGCGCGCGCCACGCAAGGTACAGGTTGATGATGCGCTGGGTGCCCCATTCCACGTCCATCAGCCCGGTAAGCTCATCGTCGGTTGTGGCGATGCCGCGGGCACAGCCGCGACCCGACTCGCAGTGGTGGCAGCGGAGGCATTCAAGGGCGACGAGGTCGGCGGTCCCCAGGCAGACGGCATCCGCCCCGAGGGCGATGATCTTTGCCAGGTCGTAGGCCGTCCTGACGCCACCGCTCGCGACGATGGTCACGTTGTCCCGGATCCCTTCCTCCTTGAGAAACTTGTGCACCTTCGGGATGGCATATTCGACGGGCATGGCTATATTCTTCTTGGCGATATCGGGGGCCGCGCCCGTTCCTCCGTAGCTCCCGTCGAGCTGGATGATGTGGGCGCCCGCGAAATAGCTTCCCACGGCGACCATGTCGACATCCGTCGGCGTCGAGACCTTTACGCTGACGAGGGCGCGCGGGTTGATCTCCTTGATCCAGTCGACGTGCTTCTTGTGGTCCTCCACCGAATAGACGCTATGGAAGGGGAAGGGGGAGAAAAGGGCGCTCCCCGGCACTGCCTCTCGCATGGCAGCCACCCGGGGGGTCACCTTATCGCCGAGGAGGTGTCCGCCGAGACCCGGCTTCGCCCCCTGGGCGTATTTGAATTCCACGATGGGGACCCGTTTGATCGTCTCTTCCCTGACGCCGAAGAGGCCCGTCGCCACCTGGGTGATGACGTGGTCGTCATAGTCCTTCAGCTCGTCGGGATAGCCCCCTTCTCCGGTACAGCAGAAGGTGCCGAGGGCCGTCGCGGCCCTGACCCTCGAAAGCATGGAGACAATGCTGATCGAGCCGAAGGACATGCCGCCCAGATAGAGCGGCAGGGGGATCGTCAGGAGGGGGCGGCCGTCGTTCGAGCGGTTCAGGTTGACGGCGCACGAGACATCCTCATGGGCGATCCTCGAGCCGGAAAGCCTCGGATAGACAAAATGGATCTTGTCGAACCCGCCCCCTGATGCGCCCGTCTTGTAGTTCAGGTGCTGATGGGGGGTCTTTCCCGTCTCCGCCATGTACCACGAGCTGGCGAGGAGGTCTGCCGTCCACCGCCTGTCCCCGAGCATCTCGAAGGATGGGTTCTCCCGCATGACGATGGCCTCGGCATGACACCTCCGTAAGCAGCAGAAGGATTCATTCCGGCATGCCGGCCCCAGGCAGAAGTGGTCGTTTATCACCTTAGGCCTTTTCGCGCCTTTCCGAAAGACCCCGTAGGGGCAAAGGGAGACGCATTCGCCGCAGTTATCGCAGGCCTGCTCTATGGTCAGGCGGTATCTCGCGATCGGGTTCCGGAAGCGGGTGGGCGTCCGTTTTGCCTCGGGTAAGGTGAATTTTGTCTGATCTGCCATGGCGTCAACCCCGCTTTCCCAGTGTTGCAAATTCCTTTTCAAGCTCCTCGTAAAACATGGCCCTCCCCATCTCACCCCTCAGACGGCGCACCTCCCTGATCCCCATGGCGCCGAGGATCTCGATAAGCTGGTTGTGCCAGCCGGCGACCAGGTTCCTGATGCGCGCCGCGCCCCATCCGGGATTGACCAGGTCGAGCGCGACCGGACACGGGATGCCGGCCGTACACCGCTTGCACACATGGCACTCCATGGCGATGAGGAGGGCGATGTCGCAGGAGACCGCATCGGCGCCGCAGATGATCAGCTTCGCCATGTGCTCCGCCATGGCCACGCCGCCCCCTCCGATGAGGGTCACGAGGTCACGGATACCTTTCTCGACGAGATGGAGGTGTATCTCCTTCATCCGATCCTTGATGAACCGGCCCTGCCCATCGACGCCGTGGGCATCCGCCACGAGGTGGATCACCTCCGCCCCCTCCTGGACGAGATCGGCCGCGCGCCGTGCCGAATGCTCTCCGACGGGCAGGCGAATGGCGACCACGAGGCCGGGATTTTTTGCCTTGAGGGCGGTCCGGCGGGAAGGGACATCCGCGCCGTCGGGTATCTCGACGAGACGCGCGGCGCCGAGGAGCGCCTCGACCTCGGGCCTTATCTCATCGAGATAGAGGAGCGTCTCATTGAGGTAAGGCATGTAATCGCCCTGCCACTCGGAGGCGCGCACGACCGCAAGGGTCTTGACGGAGCGGGCGGCCCCCAGGATGGCCTGCTGGATCAGCCGGCCCGGCGGCGAGAAAGGGAGCAAATCAAAGATCGCGGGCAAGGGCAGCTCCACCAGGGGGGGGATCGAGGACGGCACGTAGCCGTCTCCCTTTTCGAAATTGAGGAACTTCACCTTTCGCCCCAGATCGACGGTCGTGCTGATATATTCCCGGCCGTGGATGCCGTCCCTCGTGGGACGGACGATCTCCGACATGTCCGTCCACATGGAGTCGAAGCCGGGTCCCGAGAAGGGCCCGCCGTATCCGGCGCCGGAAACGGGTATGCGCCCGGTCTCCGCCTGGAACCAGACGTTCGAGAGGATATCGGGGGTCCAGTAGTCGTCCCCCAGGGCCTTGTAGGAGGGGTTGAACCCCTTCTCGATCAGCCGGTTGGGACAATTCTGGACGCACCGGAAGCAGTCCTTGCAAATGCTGTCCAGGGAGTCGATCATCTGGCGGGGATCGAGGGCGCGTTTTTCGTACACCTTATAGACGCACTCCTTCTTGACGCACCGCACGCACTTCAGGCAGCCCTCCTCCCATGCAATGACGCCCGAGCGGATAACGGGCGCGAACCTGTTGGGAACGGGCTGGGTGGTGATATGATATTTCGCCGGCATCGCTACTCCTCACACCTCGGGTCTCGGAAGCAATCCCGCCTTTTCCACCAGCTCCGGAACGGCTTCCTCCCACTCGATCGCCATGATATGGACGCCCCGTACCCCTTTTATTCCCTTAAGCGCCTCGATGGTCTCGACCGCGATCCTGATTCCTTCCTCGCGCTGCTCCTTGGCGGGGACAGCCTTCATGCGCGCGATCACCGCATCCGGTATATCCATGCCTGCCACGTTCTTGGCCATATACTCCGCCATGCGGGCCGTTTTCAGGGGCGTTACACCGCCCAGGATGGCGACGTTCCCGTCGAGACCCTTGTCGCGCGCCTCTGCCATGAACTCCTTGAAGCGGGCAAGGTTGTAGATGCACTGGGTCTGGATGAACTCGGCCCCTGCCCGGACCTTTTTCGCGAGCCTCGAAACCCGGTAGCCCTGGGGGTCTCCGAAAGGGTTCTCGACGGCGCCGATGAAGAGGGCGGGAACGCTGCTCAATTGATCGCCCCCGAGGATCACGCCCTTGTCGCGCATCTCGCGCACCACCTGGAGGAGTTGCACGGAATCGAGGTCGAAGACGCCCTTCGCCTCCGGCTGGTTCCCCATGCTCTGGTGGTCGCCGCTCAAGCACAGAATATTTCTGATCCCCAGCGCGGACGCGCCCAGGACATCCGACTGCAGGGCGATCCGGTTTCGATCCCTCGTCACCATCTGCAAGACGGGATCGAGTCCCTCTTCTTTCAGGATCGCGCATGAGGCGAGGCTGCTCAGACGGACGACGCCTGTCTGGTTATCGGTCACGTTGACGCTGTCCACAAATCCCTTCAGGAGCCTACCCTTCTTCCGGATGACCTCCGGGTCCGCACCCTTCGGCGGGCCGCACTCTGCGGTAACCGCAAAATGTCCCATGGTCAGTACCTTTTTCAGCCGGCTCTCGATCATCACGCTCTCTGGTCCTCCCTCACGATTTTCCTGGGCCCCTTCCCCTGTTTCTTCGCCCAATTGGCCGGCGGGTACACGGCGTCCATCGACCCGGTCCGGCCCGTCTCTTCGAGTCGTGTGATGATGAGCTGCCAGGCGCACGGCGCATCGGGATCGACCTCGCAGTGGCCCTCCTTCGAGCCGCCGCAGGGACCGTTGAAGAGCCCCTTGGCGCACCGGGTGACCGGGCAAATATCGGCGAAATAGTCCAGTTTACAGTCGCCGCAGCCCCGGCAGTCCTCGAGCCAGAGCCCCGCCTCTCTCGTCTCGGCGATAAACGTCGTGTTGAGGGCCGGTACGATATGCGTCTTCGGCAGCACCTCGGCCATGGCCTGGACCCCCGCCCCGCATCCCAGAGAGAGGATTACGTCATACTGGTCGACCAAAGGTGTCACCTGATCGATAAATTCATAAACGCACTGCCTGTCCAGGGTCATCTCCCCGATCTCGATCGTCCGGTCCTCGTTCGCGGCGTCCATGCGGAGCTGAGACGCGAGGAGGGCCACTTCTTTCTCGCCTCCCGCGGCGCATTCCGCGACGCACGTCCCGCACCCCACCACAAGGACCCGCGCATACGGGGCGACGCTCGCCTTTATCTCCTGAAAGGGTTTTCGTTCAGCCGTTATCATTCTTCTCTCCTTATTCTCGTCCCACCCACGTCTTACCGCACGGCGAAAGGCTCGGCCTTTCCTTCCCGACCGGCGGGGCTGCCCGCCTGATCCATGTCGAGGAGCCGCCGGACGAACGCGTCTATCGAGAGCGGAAGCGGGCCGGGGGCACGGATCAGCTCCAGTCGCGCGGCAGGGAGGTTTATCTCCTCGATCAGGCCCCTCGCGTAGTCAAGCCGCTTCCCCGCCCGCACGTTGCCCTGGCCATATTTGCAGGCGCCCTCCGGACACGTGATGAGGTAGACCTTATCGGAGCCCGCCTCCAGCGCCTTCAGGAGATGGAGCACATCTATCCTCCCGCTGCACGGCAGGGGGAAGAACCGAATGTTCCGGCCCAGCTCCTTTTCGAGGGGCCGCCTGTTCTTGTCCTGATCCGGATCGAGTTGTCGACAGAAAAAGATTGTTACACTGGCGAAATGATGGTTGGCCTGCATAGTGTTCTCACCTGCGAAAAAGGACGTCCGGAGTGGACGTCCTCGTCTTTTGACACCCCTTTGTGCCGCCGTAAGTTTATCACCCCATCAGGACGGTTGTCAATACCCGGCAGATTCCATCGCCCGCCTGAAGTTGTCGAACATTAGCCGCGCCTGGTCTTCAAATCGCGCCCGGAGCGCCGCCCCTTCCTTCTCTATTCGGCCGGCATCGACGGCCGGCCCTTCCTTCCCTGACCAAGCCTTCACCATATCGGCCGTTACCTCCATATGGAACTGGAGCCCGTAGGCGCGGCGGCCTACCCTGAACGCCTGATGGCGGCACACCTTTCCTGAAGCGAGGAGAACGGCCCCATCGGGCAGGGCAAAGGTATCCTCGTGCCACTGGAAGACGGGGAGCGTCGGTCCGAGCCCGCGAAAGAGGCTGTCTCGTCGCCCCTCCTCCGTCAGTTCCACGTCATACCACCCTATCTCCCTATGGGGTGACTTCGTGACCGCGGCCCCGCACGCCCTGGCCAGGAGCTGCGCCCCGAGGCAGGTGCCCAGGAAGGGGATTTCCTCCCTGAGCACCTTTTTTATGAACATGTCCTCTTCCTTCAAGAACGGATATTCCTCTTCCTCATACACATTCATCGGGCCACCGAGGATCACCACGCCCGCGGCGGAGTCCAGGTTTTCGGGAAGCTCGTCGCCCCTGTAAAGGGCCAGCCTGACCAGATCCCATCCGAGACCCTGGAAGAACTCTCCCAGGAGACCCGGCCCTTCATCCTCCGTATGCTCACCGACGTAGATCTTCCCCTTCACGGCCCTCCGTCCCCGTTACAGGTCGAAATAGAGGTAGAATTCGTAAGGGTGCGGCCGGAGCCTGATCGGATCGATCTCGGCCTCCCTCTTATACTCGATCCAGGTCTCAACCACATCCTTCGTAAAGACGTCGCCGCGGAGCAGGAATGCGTGGTCCTTCTCCAGGGCGTCGATCGCCTCGGCAAGGGAGCCTGGAACCGTCGGTATCTTGGCGAATTCTTCCGGGGCCATGTGGTAGGTGTTCACGTCGGTCGGATTGCCCGGATCGATCTTGTTGACGATGCCGTCAACGCAGGCCATCATGATCGCGGGGAACGCCAGGTAGGGATTGCAGGTGCAGTCGGGCGGCCTGAACTCGAGCCTCTTGGCCGAGGGGTTGTCCGAGTACATGGGTATCCTGACCGCTGCGGAGCGGTTCCGCGCCGAGTAGACAAGGTTGACAGGCGCTTCGTAACCCGGTACGAGCCTCTTGTAGGAGTTGGTGGTAGGCGCGCAGAAGCCGAGCAGCGCCGGCGCGTGGGTCAGCAGGCCGCCTATGGCATACTTGGCCGCCTGGCTGACGCCGGCATACCCCTTTTGATCGTAGAAGATATTTGTTCCCTTCTGCCACAGGGATACGTGGATGTGCATCCCCGAGCCATTGTCGCCGAAGAGGGGCTTCGGCATGAAGGTGGCCACCATGTTATGCTTCTTGACCACGTTCTTGACGATATACTTGTACATCATGCACTGGTCGGCCATCTTCAGAAGAGGCGCATACCTCATATCCATCTCACACTGGCCGGCCGTGGCGACCTCGTGGTGGTGCACCTCCATCCTGAGGCCGGCCTTAATCATGGTGAGGAGGATCTCGCTGCGCAGGTCCTGGAGAGAGTCGTGCGGCGGGACCGGGAAGTATCCTTCCTTGAAGCGCGGCTTGTAGCCGAGGTTCGGTTTCTCCTCGCGGCCCGAGTTCCATTCACCCTCGACTGAGTCGATGAAATAGTAGCCGCTGTTGACGTTCTGGCCGAAGCGGATATCGTCGAAGATGAAGAACTCCTGTTCCGGGCCGTAGAAACTCTCGTCGGCAAAACCCGTGGTCTTCAGGAAGGCCTCCGCCTTTTTGGCGATGTACCGGGGATCGCGCGTATAAGGCTTCTTGGTGACAGGGTCGTAGATGTCGCAGATGACGCTCAGGGTCGGCACGGCGCAGACGGGATCGACCACGGCGCTCGTTGGGTCGGGAAGGAGGATCATGTCAGACTCGTTGATCTTCTGGAAACCCCTGATCGAGGAGCCGTCAAAGCCTATGCCGTCCTCCCAGATGCTCGTCATGATGTCGCCAAATTCGGTCAAGTCTGAGGCAGGGATTGAAAAGTGCTGCCAAAGACCGGGCAGATCGTTGAACTTCAGATCCACGACCTGGATATTGTTCTCCTTGATAAGACGCCCCACGCTCTGGATGTCCTTTTCCGCGACTGCTCCATTCCAGCGGAACGATTTGCCGCTTCCTTTTGGCCCAGCTCCCTTGTTCATAGCATTCCTCCTTGTTTTTATGCAGTGCCTTTTCGATATTTGTTCAGGTAATCGAGGTAATGGCTGAGCAGGCGGAAGGCCTCTCCCAGTTCGTCCGAGCCGGGATTCGATTCCCACTCACGCTCCATCTCCTCGACTATGCCTTTCAATTGAGCGGCGATCACGCCCACAAGCTCCCTGTTGAGCCTCCCTCCCGGGAGGATTTTTTGCTTTAAGACGCTGTCGCTCGCGACCTGACCAATCGCAGCCTGCCCTTGTTGCCCGTGCCTGTCATGAGCATGCTCCGTAAAAAAAGCCTTTTCAGGCGCAATGCCCGGTGTTTAGGCCGCCGGCTTCAATAAGACGCGATTCCACCCTTCCGCGTGTGAAAACGCGTCTCGCCGTATACAAGTAGCATTCCTGTTTGTGTGGTAACCGTCGCCTTCGACGGCCTCCGCCTCATCGGCCGGGGGGGCGCACGATGCCCTTTCACCCGATGGCTTTCCCGCCCCGCTCTTCTGTCCGTATCCGCACGCAGTCCTCCATGGGCAGGACGAATATCTTGCCGTCCCCGATCTCGCCCGTCTTTCCGCCCTTCACAATGGCCTTGATCGTCGACTCGACAAAGGTATCGTTAACGGCGATCAGGAGCTGGACCTTTCTAAGGAGGTTTCCCATCTCCTTCACGCCCCGGTAGACCTCGGTGACGCCCATCTGGCGCCCGTGTCCCAGCACCTCGGTTACCGTCAAAAGGTTCACGTCCGCCTTGTAAAGCTCCTCCTTCACCGCGTCCAGCCTGTCCGGTTTTATGATGGCGATTATCAGCTTCATCTTTCCCTCCTCCTGTGACCCTATTATACCCCAAATGCCTATCCTACTCCAAAAGGGTATAGGCGCTCTCGTTGTGCTGTGTCAGGTCGAGGCCCGTGATCTCGTCCTTTTCGCTGACCCTCATGCCGACAATCCAGTCGACGATCTTATAGAGGATCAGGCTTGCGACAAAGCTGTAGACGAGGGTAACGCCCACCGCGGCGACCTGGATCAGGAACTGCTTCGGATTGCCGAAGAAGAGGCCGTTCGCGCCGTCCGGATTGATCAGCTTTGAGGCAAAGAGACCCGTTGCCAGGGCGCCCCATATCCCTCCCACACAGTGAACGCCGAAGGCGTCGAGGGAATCATCGTAGCCGAGCAGCGGTTTGATAAAGGCAACCGCGATAAAGCAGAAAATGCTAACGAATATGCCGATCACGATCGCCGGGAGGGCGCCGACGAAGCCGGCTGCCGGCGTGATGGCGACGAGCCCCGCGACCACGCCCGTGGCGGTCCCGAAGATCGTCGGTTTCCCGTTGTGGATCCACTCGATGACCGCCCATGTCAGACCTGCCGCCGCCGCCGCCGTGTTCGTCACCACAAAGGCGTTGACCGCAAGACCGTTCGCGGCCAGGGCGCTGCCCGCGTTGAAGCCGAACCACCCGAACCAGAGCAGGGCGGTCCCCAAGACCGTGAAGGGCAGGTTGTGGGGCGGCACGGGCTTATTGTTGTACCCCTTCCTCCTGCCGATGAAGATGGCCGTTGCGAGGGCGGCAATGCCCGCATTGATGTGGACCACCGTGCCCCCTGCGAAGTCGAGGGCCCCCAGTTCCTTCAGCCATCCCCCAACGCCCCAAACCCAATGGCAGACCGGATCATAAACAAAGGTGGCCCAGAGGACGATGAAGAGCAGGAACCCCGAGAACTTCATCCGCTCTGCAAAGGCGCCTATAATCAGGGCAGGCGTAATAACGGCGAACATGGCCTGGAAGATCATGAACGCCTGATGGGGGATCGTCGCCGCGTAATCCTTGAAGGGCTCAAGGCCGACACCGTTCAGACCGATCCAGGACAGACCGCCCCAGAACCCCTTTCCGGGTGCGAAAGCAAGGCTGTACCCATAGAGCACCCATTGAATGCTCAGCACGCAGGCCACCGTAAAGCACTGCATTAGCACCCCGAGCACGTTTTTCCGCCTCACCATTCCGCCATAGAAAAAGGCGAGGCCCGGCGTCATCAGCATGACGAGCCCGGTAGAGATTAAAACCCATGCCGTATCACCTGTGTTCATCTTTCCCTCCTCCAAAAAATTAAGAAGGCGCCTCTTGTCCATCTCTGGAGCAACAAGGACGCCTTCGTCCGGCCCATAGGGTAAAAAAATGGCGCTCTCTAGGAGAACGCCATTGTCTTTAACACATCAACGTGTTTGCCCTTTCCCCGGGCTACTATCCTACAAGTAAGCCGTCTCACCCTTTGGTAACCGCATGCTCAAGGCCCGGCAGGGGCGGTATTTGCGAAACCGCCTCCGGGGCGGGGTCCTCGAAGGATGCGCACGACCTTTTTTCACCCCTGCTTTAGCCCTCTTTTCAACACGTTACTCCATCACCGTATAGGCGGTCTCGTGATGCTGGGTCAGGTCGAGACCGATAATTTCCTCCTTCAGAGGCACCCGAACCGCCACGAAGAGATCGACTACCTTGTAAATGATCAGGGTGCCGGCCACGCTGTACGCGCTGACCACGAGCATCGCAAAAGACTGGACCAGGACCTGATGGGCGTTGCCGTAAAAGAGACCGTCCGCCCCTGCCGGGTTTATTGCCTTTGAGGCAAAAAGACCCGTCGCGAGCATGCCGATGAGCCCCCCTATGCCATGAACGCCGAAGGCATCGAGGGAATCGTCGTAACCGAACTTCGGCTTGAGGACGCTCACGCAGATGAAGCAGATCACGCTTGCGGCGAAGCCTATCGCCATGGCGGCCGCAACCCCCACAAAGCCCGATGCCGCGGTAATTGTTGCAAGTCCCGCAATGGAGCCCGTGATCGTCCCGAACACGGTCGGTTTTCCCGTCAGCACCCATTCGAGAAGGGCCCATGTAAGCCCGGCGGTCGCCGCGCCGACGTGCGTGACGACGAGGGCGTGGACGGCGAGGCCGTTCGCGGCAAGGGCGCTGCCCGCGTTGAAGCCGAACCACCCGAACCAGAGCAGGGCTGTCCCCAGTACCGTGAAGGGCAGGTTGTGGGGCGGAATGGGGTTGCCGTCGTACCCGGTCCTCCTGCCGATCACCAGGGCTGTCACGAGCGCGGCGATGCCCGCATTGATGTGGACCACGCTCCCTCCGGCAAAATCGATCACCCCGAGCCCCTTGAGCCACCCACCGGAGCCCCAGACCCAATGGCAGACGGGGTCATAGATGAACGTGGCCCAGAGCACCGTAAAGATGAGGAAGGCCGAAAACCTCATTCGCTCGGCAAAGGCGCCGATAATAAGGGCGGGCGTAATGATGGCGAACATGGCCTGAAAGATCATGAACGCCTCGTGAGGGATCGTGGCGGAGTAGTCCGGATAGGGCGCGGACCCCACGCCTTGCAGGCCGGCCCACGCGAGCCCCCCGATGAATTTGCTCCAGGGCGAAAAACTAAGGCTGTAGCCGAAAAGGACCCACTGGAGCGTCAAGACGCAGAGAACCACGAAGCACTGCATCAAAACGCCCAGTATATTCTTGCGCCTCACCATCCCGCCGTAAAAAAAGGCGAGCCCCGGCGTCATAAGCATGACCAGACCGGTACACGTCAATACCCACGCGGTATCTCCTGCATTCATATCCCTCTCCTCCCAAGTGATCGATAAGAGAAAGCGCCCTCGCTCCCCGGTGCGAGAAACGTCTCCCTTGAGCCATCCCGACACAAAAAAAGGTGCCCCCTCTTTGGGAACACCATTGCTTCGTGACACATCAGCGGGTACACTTTTTTGTTGGACTGAAGCTCTCGAATTACAAGTCACCAAGGGACGCCCGTGGTAACCGCGCGACCGCAAAAAGAGAGGCCCTCTCCCGGCCGGGAGTTGACTCCCCTTCACCGTTTCCTGTATATTGCCGTTGTGATTGTTATATAGGGGGGGCCGGGCGACGCTGCCCGGCCCCGGGGAGGAGAGGGTGCCCATATTTCGGGGAGGGCGCCCTCAACTTCTTTAAAAATTGCCGTTTATCCTCGCATCTTCATACACCCGGGAACGCAAAAAGGGCGTCTTTTCATTCCTTCGCCGGAACCAAAGACGCCCGAGTCTAGAAACAACGGCGTTCTGCTTAGAACGCCGTTGTTTCTCTACACATCACTGTGTCGCTGATCGTACAAGTCGGGGGCCGCCGCTTTTGGTACCTTTTCGCAATAGTTTTTTCACTTTTCTCGACCCCTGGGACAATTCCGTTCAGCTTCTCGTACCTCTCCCTAATCTTGTTTCTGATCTTCAGGACGCTCACGTGGGAGATACCCAGTTTTTTTCCAATCTCCCTCATGGTCATGCCCTCAAGACAGAAGAAGAGGACATCCCTTTCCCTCTTGCTCGCCCCGCTTCCCGCGATGGCCTCGATCTGCAGGCCGGCATCCACCTCCTCATAGGACATGAGGTCGTCCGCGACGAGTATCTCTTCCAGATGAGGCCCATCCTCCTCCATAATGCTGCTGAGGCTGACGATGGTTGCCGAGTCCTGGGTCTTCCTGATGTAGTTCTTAAGATGGAAGTAGCAGCCCTGGAGCACATAGCTCTCCGTCTTATCGGAGAGATCGCCTGACTGAAAATGGGACCATAAGTGGATGAGGGCCTCCTGGAAGAGATCCTGATCGTCCATAAAGGTGAAATGACCGTTCAGCTTGCGGGTTATCCTCCTCAATGTGGACGACAGCCTGTTCACGAGGCCCTCGAACGGGAGCAGCCCAACCTTGATGCCTGTCTGTTTTGCCTCCCCTCTATCGCTCGCGGCAGGCCCCTGGCCGGTCTTTTCTTCCATCTCCCCACGTCCCCCAAATAAAAAAGGCATCCCATACCCTTTAAAGGTCAGGACGCCCAAGTCCATTCAGCCAGAGATGATGTCTCCCAGCTCTGAACGCTAAAAGACGACGTCAATGTCTTCTCAGCTTAAGTATCCTACATAAAAGTCTCCATGTCAAGCCCTGTTTCCCCCAGGGCAAACGCATTTGGAACCTACGGCCCTCTTTCTCTCCGGGAAAGACTACTTTCGTCTCCAGCGCCGGGAACATTGCCTTGCGTCGCGCGCTTTGTCCGCTTCCCGCCCCGTCTC
>JBEKJU010000047.1:0-17688 GCA_050011095.1 Syntrophorhabdales bacterium | reverse complement strand
GGCAAAGCCGGGGGCTTGCCGTTTGCTGGCCCCTCAAAAAAAGGGGCCCGATCGCAAACGGAAACAGCAGCCCCATCATAATCCTCATGAAGCCTGAGATCATGCCCATTTCACGATTGCCTGTGAAAAGCACAATCCCGCAAAAGTCAAACTCCGGGAGTCCCCCGGCAAAGCCGGGGGTTTACCTTAATGCAATTAGCTGATCGAAAGAATCTATCCGCGGCAAGAAGGGCTTATGGGTAGCCTGCGATGACTGAAAAATGTCTGTTTTGCGATGAGCCTCCGGGAAGCAGCGAACACGTCTTCCTATCATCACTTGGGAGCCGCCTCATGACACAACATGCGACCTGCGTGACCTGCAACGGCCATTTCGCGAGCACGGACAGCGGTAAGATAGACGACATATTTGCGGGGCAATTTCTCGAGATACGTTGTGCGCTAGCAATATGGGGCGGCCGGAATAATCCACCGCCAACAATCCCCAAGGCTGGCACCATGGCCGATGGAACCGAGATAGATCTCGCCCCGGGCTTCGTCCCTATTCCCCGACCCTCGAAAATCCCACGCGATTTAGAATCGGGGTCACAATTTCCCATGTCTTCTCCCGATATTCAGGGAGTAAAGAGGGTCAAGCAAACACTGGAATTTAGGGGTTTCAAAGTCGATCTGGCACGCCCTCAACGAGTAACTGCCAAGGCTCCGCAGTTTCATTTGAAACTTTCTCTGGGGAAAATAGAGGGATTGAGATCCGCGGCGAAGACCGCTGTCACGGGACTATGTGTCCTATATGGGAACGAGATGGCCCGGAACAAGGTGGAAGAAGACCTACTCCACGCAATTCACGATGGCGATCCGAACATAGCGCTTTTTGCCGGGTGGGACTATGCAAATGAATGGCCGCGTTCCCAGTCGTGTAAACCCCACAGAAGTACTCCTAATGCGCGGCTGTCGGGGTTCGAACATAGTCTTACTATCGGTGATGTTGAGGATATGTGTGTGGCCTACGTCGAGTTCTTTGGAGGCATCCTGTTCTCCGTCCGACCGGGTAAGAAATCAGGAGTACCTCCGAAAGGCATGGCTGTAAACCCGAGGGCAGTTAAACCGGAACGCTTCATCGTAATTCCCGAGATGCCGCAACATTATTGCCCACGACGCCAGGACTCTCTCGCAAAAGAAAAGGATAAAGCAATGACTACCCCGCCGCAAGCAGCGGGGTATCAAAAGACATCGCAAGCGGCTGCCTTGTCGCCCCAAGGGGCGGGGAATACAACCCGAAGAGATTGAAGGGTCTTGGAGAGGCCGTCAGCCGAATTCTCGAACAGTGGCCAAGGGATTCTCACAAACAGTGTTATGAGGCCCTTGCGACAGAGCTCGAATCTCTATTGTCGACGGCAGGTAATGATGAAAATGTGCGCCGTACCGCTGTAGAACGTTGGCTGGAAAAGGTGATGTTGATCGAGTTTGGCGCGACCTGGAAAGAGGACTTAAACCTGGACGACATCGACGACAATCCCGCCCCTTAGTCGAAGAAGCACGGCTGGGGAATTTGGGGCAGAACCGGTCCACGACGGACCAAGAGCCTGAAGCCTTTTCTCAATACGTTGACCGATATGCTTCCGAGTGCTGCCTGTACTTCTGCAAGTTCTCAAGATACGCCCCGAGCCCAGTCATTGTACCAGTCCTAAAGTTAGCCTCTCCATCGAATGACGGTACCCCGTAATCCGTATAGCGGGCAGGGTTAGTCGCCGGCTTTAACGCGATTGTCAATCCGTTTTCTGCGTGCCTTTTTCACTTGTCGTCTCTTGCTGTTCAAGAAAGACGATTAAGTCCAAAGGACATTCTCGACTTTTTTCGTGGCCCAGCGATAGAGGTACCCTCTCATTTTCATCTGGTAATCATAGACGGCTTGTCTCCAATCAGATGTGAGGACTTGCACGTGCATGGCGGACTTCCTCCCAAAGGCCCCCTCGCAAGAAGTACCACGAGAAATGGCGAGAGTGCTTCATATTGACCCGGCCCGTGCCGGCCGATTTCATCTGCTGGAAGGGCTGGCCGTCTTTGTAGTAGTATTTACTTCCCTGCAACAGGGTATACGGATTTCATGCGCCCTTATTCCATAGAGCATATTCTTCCGGAGCTGAAAGAAGCCGTCTTTAACGGGCCGGCGGTCGTGCTCAAGGCCCCGCCCGGCTCGGGCAAGACAACGCTCGTCCCCCCGGCCCTGCTGAAGGACCTGTCCCCCGCGCAGGGGCGAATCATAATGCTCGAACCGCGGCGGATCGCGGCGGTCGCCGCAGCCCGCTGGATGGCCCACCTCCTCGGGGAACCAATCGGCAAAACCATCGGCTACACCATCCGCTTCGACAGCCGGATTTCTAAAGAGACCCGGCTCGAGGTGGTCACCGAAGGCATCCTCACCCGGCGCCTCATCGACGACCCCGCTCTGGATGGGGTCGCCATGATCATCTTCGACGAGTTCCACGAACGGAGCCTGCAAGCGGATCTGGCCCTGGCCCTGTGCCTCGATATCCAGCAGAACCTCCGGGAAGATCTCAAGCTTCTGGTCATGTCTGCGACGATCGATACGGCGCCCGTAGCCGCCCTCCTGGGCGGTGCTCCGGTGATCGCGGTCGACGGTGAGAGCTTTCCCGTGGCGGAGCATTTTCTACCGGATGAGGGATGGGCAAGGGACAAGAGCCAGCCTTTCGAAGATCGCATCGTCTCTGCGGCACGCCGCGCCCTGCGGGAGACGACGGGAGACATCCTCGTTTTCCTGCCCGGTGCGGGAGAAATCCGCCGGGCCGCGGCGAGCCTCCGGGACGTCCTCGCAGGGTGGGAAAAGCCCGTCTCCCTCCATCCCCTTTATGGGGACCTGCCTTTCGCGGAGCAGGAACGGGCCATCATGCCGGGGACGGAGCGGAAGATCGTCCTTGCGACGAATATCGCCGAAACGAGCCTCACCATAGAGGGGGTCCGGGTGGTGATCGACAGCGGCCAGGTTCGAAGGCTCCAGCACGACCCGGCAACGGGCATGAACCGTCTCGTGACGGTCACGACGTCAAGGGCCTCATGCGTACAGCGCCGGGGTCGGGCGGGCCGCCTAGGGCCGGGCGCCTGCTATCGTCTTTACGGCCGCCACGTGTACGACTCCATGGTCCCCTTCGACCCGCCGGAGATCACCACCTCCGATCTTTCCTCCCTGGTGCTCGACCTTGCAGCCTGGGGGGTAACGGACCCCTCGGTCCTGGCTTGGCTCGACCCGCCGCCGCAAGCGTCGTGGGAAGGCGCGCTGCGTCTCCTCATCGACTTGGACGCCCTTAAACCTGACGGGAGGGCAACCCCTCTAGGCCGTGCCATGGCTCGTTTTCCCCTTCATCCGCGCCTGGGGCGATTGCTCCTCAGGGCTGCGGATTCGGGACACCTTCACCTTGGGGCGGACCTTGCCGCTCTCCTTTCAGAGCGGGATTTTATACGCCGCAGTGAGAGGGACCAACAAAAGGGGGCCGATATCAGCGAGCGCCTCTCGATGCTCGAGCGCTACCGAAGGAAGAAGGAGGCCCCGACAGGCGCGGACCCTTTCGCCTTGCGGTCCGTGGAGAGGGTGGCCGGGCAGCTCCGGGAGCTGGCAGCGCCAGCGGCAGGACAGGCGGCCGGTAATGACGAAGGCGACGTTGTTTCCTCGCTTCTCCTCCATGCCTATCCCGACAGGATTGCCCAAAGACGGGCGGAAGGGGAGGTGCGGTATCTGCTGTCCCAGGGAAGAGGAGCACGCCTGCCTCAAGGTAGTATTCTGGGGGCAAATCCCTTTCTCGTAGCCGTCCATCTGGACAGCGGCGAGAAAGCAGAAGGAACGATCCATATGGCCGAGCCCGTCACCGAAGAGACCATCAGGAAGGAGTTGGCGTCCCATGTCAGGACCGTAAGGCAGGTTGAATGGGACCGGCAGGAAGGACGCATTTTCTCCATCATAACCGAAAAGCTGGGGGCCTTGACCCTCTCGGCAATGCCTTTCTCCGCCCCCGATGAAGAAGTCGTCCCGATCCTGTGCCAAGCGGTCCGTTCTGGGGCTGCCTCCCTGACTTTCACCGAGGATGTCAGGCAATTGCAGGGCAGGGTCGCCCTCTTGCGAAGGACGTTCCCAACGGATGCCTGGCCCGATATGACGGAAGTTGCCCTCCTTGCGTCCCCGGAAGGCTGGCTTGCCCCCTGGCTTTCCGGTATCCGCACGAAAGAGCAGCTTGCCGGACTCAAGTTCGTCCCGGCCCTGAAAGCAATGCTTTCCAGGCAGCAGAGCCACCGCCTCGACAAAGAGGCCCCGGCGGCGATGGCCGTCCCAAGCGGCCGTACCGTCGCCCTGAACTATGCCGCTGGAGAATTGCCCATCCTGGCGGTCAAACTCCAGGAGCTCTTTGGCCTCGCCGTAACTCCCACGGTGGCAGGCGGGCGCGTGGCGGTCCTCGTTCATCTTCTGTCCCCAGCGGGGCGTCCCGTTCAGATCACCCGGGACCTGTTGGGGTTCTGGGAAAACGGCTACCCCCAGGTGAAGAAGGAGTTGCAGGGGCGCTATCCCAAGCATCCCTGGCCGGACGATCCCTGGAACGCCGTGCCCACCCACAGGACATCCCGCAAAACCAAATAAGGGCGGAGACTCGATGGTTCAATAGCGAACGCGGCCGCCTGGCTGTCAGGTTCTTCCTGCCCTCTAATGGGTGAAAGTGCGAACTGCAACTTCAACATAAAAATCAAATAGTTGCAGGTGGAAGTAGTAACGGGGCGAATCGGTTCTTCTTGACGATTATTGATGCGGACTACCAGCTCAGGCGACAAGCGAGCATAGTCCCTCCTTCACCGGTCTGTGCGGGGACGATGCCGTCCATTTGCGCGGGCATTCCATCGGGTGCCAACACGACTCTACCCCTCTTCGCCTCGAATCCGAACCGTTTTTTCTTCAACGACCCATAAGCGACCCTGAATGCGTTCCTTTGTGAACAAAGGCAAGACACGGCCGAACACCTCTATGACGTGCGGCTTGGATTGGTTGCCCACCCTCAGCACGATGATCCCTTCGTGATCTTTCGGTGGGTATGCCCGGATGTCGGAGAAATCGACGTCGAGGGTTACCAGGATCCTCTTTTCCCGATCACACGTCTCCATAAGACGTGGATCGTTCACTCCTTGCAGGAGTTCATCATTGACCGTTCTTGCATCATGGCCCAACCCGGTCAGGAGATCGGCGAGGTCAACCGGAAGGTTCTCGTCCACCTTGAACCGCATATCCTATGCCGATACGGCCACCAGTCGCTCGCGGGACAGCTCGGCGGCATAGGCTATGGCCGCTTTGATATCGTCCGGGGTGAGGGACGGGTAGCTCTTAAGGATTTCCCCCTGGTCCACATCATTAGCGAGATTATCGAGGATAACCGACACCATGATGCGGGTTCCCTTGATGCAGGCTTTTCCGTGACATACAAGGGGATCGACCACTATTCGCTCTCTCCAGTCCATACGCGTCACCTCCAACATGCCCTTCTATCATCTCATTATAACACAGTTGAACGTCCCGGGTTGCGGGATGAGAGGTTCAGCGTTTTATGTCCGGCCGGTGCAGTGCAAGCAATCTGCACGTGATTTGTTATGCGCCGCCTGCCACCGGTCTCACGGATACGATAGTCTTGAGGTAGTCCGTCTTCCGTTCCTCGATCTTCGACGGTTTTGCCGGGAAAAGCCCAATCTTCACCGGAATGGCCCATAGCTCCGGCTGACGCATGTCGGGAACGCTCGACTGGAAGAGGAACTTCAGGCCGAAGTACGCCTCATTGATATCGTAAGCGAGATGGCCATGTTTCCTCAGTATTGCGGAGAACTCGGTGAGGACCGCCCGGTTGTCCATCTTGAAGGACTGGCGGAGGAGCCGATAGTCGAGGACTTTCTTCTCGAAGGAGAGGACCTTCAGGATATCGCGGACGTAATCCGGCGTGCAGTAGACGATGCCGTCGAAGGACATCGCGTCCCAGACGGTCCTCCGGTTCTTGACGACAAGTTCGTTGATATGCGGCAGGGTGATTTCGGCGAACCTCGGTAAATCCAGCCACTCGGTCATGGGCTTTATGGTGAAAGCAGGATCGGCCGATGTGATCTCGTATTTCCTCGCCCTGGCGTCGGCGTCCATGATGATCTTCGCAATGGTGTTGTCTTTGGAAAGAGTGTGGTGGAGGCTGACTGCGGCAACAACGGTCTCAGTGAAAACTTCGTTTCCATGGGACGCCAGCATCTCTTCCACCTTGACCTCTCCCACGTATTCGTGGGTATGTTTCCGGCCGGGGGAAGACCCCCACAGAGATTCGATCTTCCCTATGTCATGAGCGAGGGCGGCGGTGATGATGGCGGGGAGAAGGAAGTCGTGCCTCTGCCGCAGTTCCTCTTGGGCAACGTCGAGGGCAGCCTTCAGGGCGTTGTACGTGTGGTCGTAGACGGAGACACCCTGGAGGATTTCAAGGAAATGCTTATGCTCCCGCAGGTTCCTGTACTCGCAATCCGACATTTTGCCTGGCCAGCCGACCACCGAGGGGACGTCGCCGCCCTCATAGAGCAGTCGGAGCAGCTCATCGAGGATCTCCATCGAGGCGACTTCAGCGAGGAGAGGCCGGTACGGAGCGATGAGGGTTTCGTAGTCTTCTATTCTCCTCCTGGAGTCCAGCGAGGGAGGCTCAGCGAGGACGCCGGGGAGGAGCGGCTGAACAACGGAGTGGCCAGCCCTGTCCGTCTCAGCGAGGGGAAGATTCAGCGAGTAAGCGCCTTCAGCGAGGAGCCTTTCCGTTGCAGAGGAACGGCATCTCGGAGCGGTCACATCAGAATTTTTCCTTCGTCGAAGACGTATCCTCTCCTTGACCTTCCGCGCGAGCTTCTTCAGGAAAAGGAGCATCGCCTCCGGCATATGGAAGTTGTTCTTTGCCATGTTCGCGACCACGCCCGGCGCCAGCGTCATGTCGCGCTCGAACACCTTCGTCATCCAGCCCTCGATCTTCGACGCATCGGCACGGGCAAAGCCCTTCGTCACGTAGACGGCCGACGCCTTGACGCATATGTCCTTGAGGAACTTCTCATTGCTCCTTTCCGCCGCCATCCATGCGACGAAGAGGGTCCTTTTCAGCCTCATATCTTTCTCGGAGTTCATCCACGCGGTAAATATGGCAACCTTCCGGCGAGGATCCGCTCCTTCCATCCAGCGAGGGAGAAGCAGTATGCTTTCCTCGCTGGACAGACCCATGAGGCTGCCCAGTATCCTCTCCATCATGCCCGTTCCTTTGCCCGTAGCCATCTCTTTTCTCCTTCTTGTTGAAACGATATGAATTAATAAATTCATATTACGTGCGTAACTTTTGCGTATCCCGGATTCCGGCAACAAAAAACCCGTGCTCATGCCCGGGTCGATTTCGCTGCTCGGCAAAACGCCTAATGAAGATATTCCGGACGCGCCTGCGGGTGTCCCGCGGATTTGTCCTACCCCTATATTACTTGACGAAAGCAGCGAGGCGAAGGCTGATGCTGTTTATCTGCTCGGCGGAAAGGATCATTCTTCCGGAAAGGGCCTGCCCCAGGTCTCTCACGGCAACGGCTTTGACCCATTTGAGTCCCTCGACGCAGAGGACGGCCCGCGGGTTCGTGAAAACGACGGCGCCGTGAAGCCACATGTCGCCTCTCTGCCCAAGCAGTTCCTTGAGCCTTCTAATAATTGCGGTATAGCTGACCGGAGGGATCACCGATCCGACCTTGGTAAAGGGTGCCCATTCGACCAAACTTGATTCTCGCCCAAGCCCCGCCCTGATAGAGAATGAGGCCGTGATGATGCTTTACCTCAAACACGAAGAGCCCGGAGGGGCCGACGAGAACGCAGTCGATGCCGGAGGCCTTGCCGTTGCCGTTCAAGGGGAGGTTGTAATAGGCGGTGTATTCGTCATTCAGCCCAGAGGAGAGAAGATGAGCTCTGAGCGCCTGCTCGCCCCGGATTCCGCACCGGTAGGTCGCATAGATGGGACCGCGCGAGACCGCGACAAAAAGAGCGATCATGATAGCGATCCCCCCTGATACAAGGACGGCGGCGACGCCTGCGGCAATTCCAATGAGTAGAAGAGTTAGGGAGACGCCAACCCAGGCAGCGCAGGCCGCGAGGCTCTTTTTCGCCTTTTTCTCAAGATAGTCAGAAAAGAACACCTCTTTCATGGGTTCCTCCTGGGCCATACGTTACGCGCGGCTGTCGCCAAGGTCAACAAAAGCCGGAAAAACCCATTAAAGTTGTCCGCAAGCTTGACTTTAGGGGCTTGGCCGGCGTTTCCCGGCTCTCCCGTCACTTCCGACCGAGGTCGGCGGGCGATATGGAACAAAACGGCCAGCGAGAGGGGCGTAACGTTTGATGTCTGTTGATTTACGCCGCAAAATAGCGGGTCCCACAGAGGCTGTAAGGTCCTTTACCATTCGTGAAATAATTGAGTAACAATAATGGATAGAAAGCCATTGATTTCAAAGGATATTCAGCACATGTCGTGCAGAATCGTGCATCGTGCCCATGTTGATTGGCATAAATCCTAAGTGGCACAATGGTTTCAGAGCCTTGAAATATGGGTTCGATTCCCACGCACTTCCGCCATTTATGTTTCATATTATCAATTATTCCAGTAACTTCCAAGTAGGTGCTTCCGGTCGGAAGGGTCAAATCGGGTCGGATACGGGTCGGATAGAACTTTTGCTTCCGCTGCCGTAAGATGCTTGGTGGCCCCTCTCTACTGCTCGCGTGTCGAACCTCTTTTTGAAGGGAAGAGAATGCATCGAACGAACAGAAGAAACTGAATATTGGCGGCGCTCAAACTGACGTCAAAACGGCGTTGTTGGCGCTATGTTGACGGCGCTATAGACAGTCCTCCCCGTTCACCGAGGGCATGACGACGCAGGCGGAAAGGAAAATGGACGACTTGGAGCACGAGGCGCCCCGTTGCTTCATCTTCAAGAACCGGTTCCCGGTTCCAGCCTGAAGGGTGTGAAGGTGTACACCGCTCTGGGCGTGTCGGGGCGCAGCTGAGATCGATACAGATGCTGCCGTGACGGACACAGGCGGCCGCGGACAGAGCATGGCCCCGTTGCGAGTACGTGCGGCTCAAGCCTCTCTTGTCCAGGTGGATACAGTCTGGAACCGTGTCACGTAAACCGCCTGTTCGATAGTCACGGTTATGAGGGCCGTTCCGGGATCGAAGATAAAGTCGGCCAACTGAGGATGTTTCTCCGTGAAAACCTTGATGTGCTCTTCCGTGGTGAGGGGCCTTGCCGTACCGACGAGCGTGACCGCCTCCGCGTGCTTCAGGTCCTCCGGGGTCTGGGAGCAGTTATCGATGAGGATGGAAACGTATCGCTGATCCCTTATGTTCCTGTACTTGCGCGTGGCTTTCGGAGTACCAAAAATAATGGTTTGGCGGTCCGGAGCGAAGGCAAAGGCGATGAGAGAGGCATACGGTCTGCCTTTATCGTCAGAGGTGGCGAGGACGGCGAATCTGAGGTCGTCGAAGGGCGCAAGCATGAGCGTAAGGTCCTGCGCTTTCTCCTGATTGGGCCCTTCCTGTTGTTCGTCCATTTCTCTCCCGGTTTTCATATTTTTTGCGCTTCTCCGCCCGGACGCACTATGCTCGCCAAGGCTTTGTCGATCTCCGGATACCGAAAAGCGAAACCGGCGTCGAGGAGCCGGCGCGGTATGACCCTTTGCCCTTTCAGGATGACGGAGCCGAATTCTCCCAAAACAAGCCTGACCATGAATGCAGGCGCCGGCAGGAACGAGGGGCGATGGAGGACTCTGCCGAGCGCCCTTGCCAAGTCGCTATTCCTCACGGGCATCGGGGAGGTAAGGTTGACCGGACCCGATATTTCCTTGCGATCGAGCAGGAAGATAAAGGCCTCACACAAATCTCTGAAATGGACCGAGGAAAACCATTGCCGGCCGTTCCCGATAGGCCCTCCGACGAACTTCCTGAAAAGGGGCATCATCTGACCGAGGGCTCCCCCTGCGCCGCCCAGCACGATCCCGAAACGGGTTATCACCACCCGCGCCCCCTTCCCCCGGGCCTTGAGGGCCTCTGCCTCCCACGCCTTCGAGACCTCCGCGAGGAAGTCGTCTCCGGAAGGGGACTCTTCCGTCAGTTCTTCATCTCCATGGAACCCATAGTACCCGACGGCAGAGGTGCTGAAGAGCACGGCCGCCGCGCTCATGCCCTCGACCAGATGGCGGGTGGTGCTGATGCGGCTGTCCAATATGGCTTTCTTCTGCTCGCCGGTCCAACGGGTAAAGATCGAAGCCCCCGCAAGGTTCACGACGGCGTCGTGCTCGGAAATTGCGTTCTGCCACGGACCCTGCTTGGTCGGATCGCCTTCGAGGAGTGAGACGCCGGGTTTGTTGCTTTTCGCTTTCTCGCCCGGCCGCACCAGGATGGTTACCGTGTGTCCCGTTTCCCTGAAGCGGTCGCTCAGATATGTCCCGACGAAGCCTGTCCCCCCGGTCATCAGGATCTTCATGTCTCCTCCTCCGCGGATCAGATCTTTCTGCCGTCGTAGGCCCAATGCAGCACGGCCTGGCGCTGTCTCCGCCGGCAGCCGAGGTGTCCCCCGGGGCAATTCTTCCGGATCTGGGCTACATGGCGTCTTATGGCCCTCCATCTCCCGATCTGGCGCTCATCGTCCGGGCATCTCCTCCCCGTATAGTACCTGCAGTACCATTGAAACCAACCTCTCGGGTCTTCATCGTAAATCCATCCTTTTTTCCGCCACACGGACAGGGGCAGCGAGGCATTGACGCCGAAGCAGTTTAACGCAGGGTCATGTCGCTCGTGACAGAGCCGGGTGCCGTCAAACCATTCCGCGGGGAATTCATCCGCGCAGTCGGTCATGTACTTGCCGCCAAAGATGCCGAGTCTGAGCATCTGCCCCGGCGTCAGGTCAGGCGTGAAGCGGGGATCGAAGTCTCTGCCGGCCGGGGCCGTGAGGGCGTAAACGTAACCGTCCTGCATGAGATCGCACACCGTCACCCATCTTCGATCCATGGCACCATCAGGGAATGAGAGGTGGTATCAACCACCCTTCCAAATCATAGTCATTCGAGGCGACTGTTACCACATGGCCCTGGTGGCAGATGGCCCTTGTTGACACGATATGTCCTTTCATTTGTTGCGCGGCAAGGCGACACCACCACCAATTTTAACGATCGAAAATAGGAACACTTTCTCGTGCGGAAACTTCCCTGTCGTCAAGAGCTAAAATCCTAAGTGATGGGGAAAACCAGGGGGCCGAGACCTTCCTTCCGGGTGAAGGGACCGCAACGGCATATTTGGCATCTTTTTCACCTTCGCCAACAAATATCCGGGTTGCGCGGACCAACAACAGGCAACTATAGGCACGCATCGGGGTTCTTCAGGCAAACCCTTGCCGCCTCCCTGGTAAGTCTGGCAAAGACCTGTTCCCGCTGGGCCGAGGTGCAAAAGACGGGGCCGCGCCTTCTTGACCCCTTGATTCGGGCATAGAGGAAAAGCATATAATAGATGGCAGGGATGGGCGGTTGACATGACGAGAGAGATAAGACTTCCAAAGGTCACGACAAAAGGCCCTATCTCCCTGGAAGAGACCCTCAATGAAAGACGGTCGGTGAGGGATTACAAGGCCGGTTCTCTGAGACTCGTAGAGGTCTCGCAACTCCTTTGGGCGGCCTCCGGCGGCAACCTCTATCACAGAACGGCGCCGTCAGCCGGGGCAACGTATCCTCTGGAGACTTACGTTGCGGCAGGAGAAGTGGAAGGATTGGACCCGGCCCTCTACCGCTATCTCCCTTCCGGACACATCTTGGAGGTGGTGCGCGCTGAAGACGTGCGAAGGAAACTATCCAGGGCTGCCCGCGGACAGAGGATGATTTCACGGGCGCCGATCGACATCGTCATTGCGGCTGAATACGAAAGAACAGCCGCCCGCTATGGTCAGCGGGCCATTCGCTACGTACACATGGAAGCGGGCCACGTGGGACAGAATATCTCCCTTCAGGCGCTCGCCCTGGGCTTGGGCGCGGTGATGGTGGGCGCTTTCGACGACAAAGAGGTAAAGGAAGTCCTCGGCATACGAGAAGAGTCTCTCTACATCATCCCTGTCGGCAGGTTGTGAGACAGTCGCGAGCGGGAAAGTCTTTCATTTGTGCTCCGGTGCTCCTTAATTGGTCGTTTATAGATATGATAGGACCGGACGCCCAACGTCAGCCTTTGGGAAGAACGAGAAAATACAGGACATACCGCGTCCACCTGCTACTAGTGACTTTTGATTTTGCCCCGTTTTTATCGAATGCCAGTGTAATGTGGCAGCCAAGCCAGTGAGGCCCCGGCATGGTTTTGCTACTTCCCGTGAAGCACGTCCATCCAGCGCAGCGCTTCGGCTTCGCTTATCTTGCCCAGGTACATCTGCGTCGTCTTGAGGTCCTGGTGACGAAGAATAATCTTGGAGACGACCTCAAGGGGTATGCCGTTCCTGCTTGCATACGTTGCTGAATGGCGTCTGAGATCGTGCGGTCTGATCTTCATGTTCATCCTGTCCCCGAGTCTTTTTACCATGGATCTTGCCGTCGAATAACAGATGGGGAAAAGCCTTTGATCTGGGAGGATGTCGTGGCTTTCTCGATATGCGTTGAGCCTTCCTGCCACCGTTTCCGGCATGAAGGCGCTTTCTTCTTCTCGACCTGACTTCGGCCGGCGTATCGTCAGTTTTCGGCCGTTTACGTCCGACGCCAAAAGACCCAGCACCTCCCCTATCCTCATGCCGCAACGCGCCTGGAGCTCCAATATGAGTCGGTCCCTCGGCTTTCCGCAGCGATAGATGATCTCGTCGATCACTTCTCTGCCAACGATGTCTCGTTGCCTCATTCGCGGCGCCCGGAACGTCTTCGCGAGAAGGGGATCGTTGCACGGACTTGCCTTCGGAATCCCTGTCCTCTCGACCGTAAAGTTGAAGAACGACTTCAACTGGGCATAACGGAGCCGCGCCGTCGTTCTGGCCCGTCCTTCCGTCAAAAGAAGCAAGAACTGGTAGAGATCTTGGGAGGACACGTCTTCAACGACGACGTCGCCAAGAAGGGCCTCCATATTTCGAAACAGATAGCCATAGCTTTCCCGAGTCTTCTCCTTCGCGCTGCCCTTCTGATGATCTCTGAACTGCTCGATTGCGTCCCGTAATGTCATGGTTGCCTCCTCACATGGTTTTCGGGGCCTCATCGTGTAATATGGGAGGCACGCCGAGGAGGAGGAGCGGGAGGCGAACTTCCTGAAAGAGCACACCCGAGTTCAAGTGGGTTGATGGAAGGTAAACGGTAATCCGCAGGGTGTATAAATGGTTTGCAACGGGACACCGTGACCGCTATAATATCCCTGAGTTGAACGCGTCTGAAAGGCAGTCGTGCCCGAGAGACAGGACTATGGGGCGCATTAGGGTCTCCCTGTCCAACCTTCTCTCCACAATCTCTAACAGTAGGATGCGAACAGTGATGTCAACGAACGACCCTGCACGAAGAAATCGAGCTGTGCCCGTCTTCACATCATACAGTCTGACCGTTCTCCTAGTTGCTGCGGCCACGGCCCTTCGCTGGGGCCTCGGCTATGCGTTCGGTCCTATCCCTCCCTTCCTCACATTCTTCCCAGCCCTGATGCTCGCAGCGCTCATCTGGGGGCTTGGCCCCGGATTGGCCGCTACGGCATTGGGGGGTCTCGCTGCGGACTATTGTTTCATACCTCCAATAGGCTCGCTCAGGATAGCGAATCCAGGCGATGGTGTGGCCCTCGCCCTCTTCTCCTTCATCGGGGCATCCATTAGCGTCATCGCGTACCGACTGCGTCAAGCGCGGGCCGAGCAGGTCACGCGCGAGAACGAGCAACGCTGGGCCACTGTCCTAGCGAGCATCGGCGATGCGGTCATTGCCACCGATGTTAGCGGCAGAATCACCTTTATCAACCCCGTCGCGGAAAGTCTGACCGGCTGGACGCGCCGCGAAGCGTCAATGAAACCGGTAACGGAGATACTCAACATCGTCAACGAGCAGACCCGGCAACAGGTTGAGAATCCCATCACGAAAGTGCTTCGTGAGGGTATGGTTGTCGGCCTCGCCAACCATACTATTCTGGTGCGAAGGGACGGAACAGAAGTGCCCATCGATGACAGCGGTGCGCCCATAAGAGACCGTGACGGCAAGACAACAGGCGTTGTGCTCGTCTTCCGCGATATTACCGACCGCAAGCGGGCCGACGAGGCGGTCCAAACGACTTTGCAGCGCCTCCACATTATTCTTTCGAGCATGTATGGTGGTCTTTTGCTTGTGGCAGACGAGGGTCGGGTTGAGTTTGCCAATCAAGCAATTTGTGACTACTTCGCTTTGAACGACTCACCCGCAGACCTCGTGGGATTCACCTCGTCAGAAATATTTGCAAAAATCAGTAAAGCCTACCTGTATCCCGATGAAGCAATTGCCCGGATCAAGGAAATAGTGTATCGGGGACAACCAGTAAAAAACGAAGAAGTACCCATGACGAGCGGGCGCGAACTCCTACGAGATTTCATCCCCATACACATAAACGGAAAATCATATGGCCGGCTGTGGTGCCACACAGACATTACGGAGCGTAAAAAGATGGAGGAGGAGCTTCGGAAAAGCCAGCGGCTCCTCCGTGACATTATCGACAGCAGCCCATCTGCTATTTTTCTCAAAGACCGCGACGGAAAGTTCATTACCATTAATAAGCCGTTGGAGAAGATGCTCGGAGTTACGCCGGAGGAGCTTGAAGGTAAGACCGACTACGATATTGCCTCAAGGGACGTGGCCGACTACTGGAGGTCTCACGACGAACAGGTTATGAAGACCGGTTTACCCATGCAGATTGAGGAAGTAGCCGACTTGAAGGACGGTCATCATGTTTTTCTGGCGAACAAGTTCCCATTGGTGGACGCTTTGGGCCGGATATACGGGGTATGTGCCATCTCCCACGATATCACGGAGCGCAAGAAGGCCGAGGTGGCTCTGCAGGAAACAAAGAGCCTTTTGCAGGCCATTACCGATCACAGTCCCGACCCGATCTTCGTGAAGGACCGCGAGAGCAGAATAACGTTTGGTAACCCTGCACTGCTTGCCGTTTGGGGTAGGCCGCTCGATGAGGTGATCGGAAAGGACGACCGACAATTGTATGATGACCATGCCGTAGCAGAAGCGATAGTCGCCAATGATCGAATGATCATGCAGTCGGGCAGGAGCCATGCCATTGAAGAGGTGGTGCAAACCAAGGACGGTCTACGGATATATCTCTCGACGAAGACACCGTATCGTGACGACAAGGGCGATATAGCCGGACTTGTGGGTATTGCCCGAGACATCACCGAGCGCAAGAAGATAGAAAACGAGCTGCAGGAGAGCAAAGCGCGGCTCGATCTCGCGCTGGAGTCAGCCTCTATGGGAGCATGGCATTGGGATCTTGTTGAGGACAGGCGTTCCTTTGACGACCAGGTATGCCGCCTTCTGGGGATCGAACCGGCCACGTTCACCGGGACCGCGGACGAGTTCTTCGATGTGGTACACCCCGATGACCGGGAAATGCTCAAGGCAGCGCTTGCCCTGACGATCGAACAAGATGTCCCGTACGAACCGGAGTACCGTGCGGTCTGGCCTGACGGGAGCGTCCATTACATCGCGGCCCGCGGTCGGCTGGCTCGGCATGATGCGAACAACAAACCGCAGAAGATCAACGGCATTATCTGGGACATCACCGAGCGCAAGCGGATTGAGGAGGACCTACTCCTGTCGGAGGAGAAATTCGCCCTGGCCTTTGCCAGCAATGCAGCGGCCATTGCAATGACCCGTCTCGAAGATGGGTTATTCCTGGAAGTGAACGATACCTGGGTGGCGCTGAACGGGTACAGCCGCGAGGAGGTGATTGGTTGCTTTGCCAGGGAGATGCATATCTGGCCGACAACCGAGGCTTCATCCCGTTTCGTTCAGGATCTGCGGGAGAAGGGCTCTTTGCGCGGGTTGGAGCAGGAATTCTTGAAGAAGTCCGGTGAGGTCTTTGTGACGCAGCTATCGGCGCAGATATTAACCCTACGAAGCGAAAAGGTGATCCTTTCCACCTTCGTGGACGTCACCGAGCGCAAGCGTGCCGAAGAGGCTGTGCGGGAGAGCCGGGCGATGCTGCAGGCGGCTTTGGCCAGCATGACTGACGCGGTCTTCATTTCAGATGCCGACGGGAACTTCATCGAGTTCAACGACGCGTTCGCGACCTTTCACAAATTCAGGAGCAAGAACGAATGCGCTAAAACATTTGCCGAATACCCCGACATCCTTGATGTGTACTTGCCCGACGGGACGCTGGCGCCGGTCGCCATGTGGGCGGTGCCGAGGGCCCTCCGGGGAGAGACGGCCACGAACGCCGAGTACGTGCTACGACGCAAAGACACGGGCGAGACCTGGGTCGGGAGTTACAGTTTTGGTCCCATTCGGGATAAGGATGGGCACATAGTTGGCTCAGTGACAGTCGGTCGCGACATCACCGAACGAAAGGCGATGGAGAGGGAGTTACAAAAGGCTCGCGACGATCTCGAACAACGGGTGATCGAGAGAACCGAGCAGCTTGCTCATAGCGAAAAAGAGTTTCGCTTGCTCGCCGAGGCCATGCCCCAGATTGTCTGGATTACGAGAGCAGACGGGTGGAACATTTATTTCAACCAACAGTGGGTGGACTATACAGGACTCACGCTTGGAGAAAGCTACGGCCATGGCTGGAACAAACCGTTCCACCCCGACGACCAGCAACGCGCCTGGGATGCCTGGCAGAATGCGGTAACAAACAATGGCACTTATTCGCTCGAATGCCGTTTGCGGGCAGCGGATGGCACATATCGCTGGTGGTTGGTCCGCGGTGTGCCTGTTGTCAACGAGAAAGGGGAGACTACAAAGTGGTTTGGTACCTGCACCGATATCGAGGAGATCAAGAGAACGGAAGAAGAGGTATGGAGGTATGCGTCGCAACTGGAACTGAGCAACCGGGAGCTTCAGGATTTCGCCTTCGTGGCATCCCACGATCTGCAGGAACCCCTCCGGAAGATCCAGGCGTTCGGAGACCAGCTGAAGATCGGATACGGTGAATGTCTCGATGCCGAGGGGCTGGATTACCTCAGCCGGATGCAAAATGCCGCGGTCCGCATGCAGGCCCTGATTCATGCCCTGCTGAACTATTCCCGGGTGACAACGAAGGCCCGGCCCTTCTCCATAACAGACCTCGCGACAGTAGCGCGTGAAGTGGTCGGAGATCTTGAGGGGAGCATAATAGAGACGGGCGGGCGGGCAGAGATAGGCGATCTGCCAAAGATTGAGTCCGACCCGGTCCAGATGCGGCAGCTCTTCCAGAACCTCATTGGCAATGCCCTCAAGTTCCACGGAGATGAAAAACCCATGGTGAAGATCTATGGCCGGCCCGCGGGCGGCAAGAAAACGCGGGACGGAAAATACCTGATCTTCGTCGAGGATAACGGCATAGGCTTTGACGAGAAGTACCTCGATCGTATATTTACCCCGTTTCAGCGTCTGCACGGGCGAGGGACCTACGAGGGAACCGGCATCGGCCTTGCGATATGCCGTAAAATAGTAGA
>JBEKJU010000046.1:0-17746 GCA_050011095.1 Syntrophorhabdales bacterium | reverse complement strand
TTTTTGGCCGATCGGCGAGGCGCGGAAAGGCCAAATGTACTGGATGTACATGACCTTTTCGCAACGAAGCGGGCGGACAAAAAGACGAGCCAGATGGCCCATTTATTTTCTGACGAGCCCTATGAACGCCTCCGTCGGGGAAATCCCACGTTTTTCTTGACATCGCCGCCCCGGAAAATTTATCGTACGGAACGTAGAAGAGAGAAAGAGACCGCTTCACGGAAAAGGGACGGCCACGAGATGGAGACAGACCACAGGATCATTCTTGGCGATGCCCGTTCGATGGGGGATATCGGGCCGGAGGCGGTAGAGTTCGTAGTGACATCGCCGCCCTACCCCATGATCGAGATGTGGGACGAGTGCTTCATCAGGATGAATCCCGCCATCGGGGAGGTGCTCGCCGCCATGGACGGCTGGGGCGCCTTCGAGCTGATGCACGAGGAGCTGGATAAGGTGTGGCATGAGTGCTTCCGCGTACTGAGACCCGGCTCCCTCATCTGCGTCAACATAGGCGACGCCGTTCGCACGCTCGGCGACAACTTTCAGATGTTCTGCAACCAGGCGCGGATCACCCTGTCGATGCGACGGGCCGGCTTCGTTCCCCTGCCCGACATACTCTGGAGAAAACAGACAAACGCGCCGAACAAGTTCATGGGGTCGGGGATGCTCCCCGTCGGGGCGTACGTGACGTATGAACACGAGTATATCCTCATATTCAGAAAGGGCGGCAAGAGGGCCTTCACGGGCGCGGAAGAAAGGGCGAACCGCAGAAGGAGCGCATTCTTCTGGGAAGAGCGGAACAGGTGGTTTTCCGACGTATGGATGGACCTGAAGGGGACCCAGCAGGAGATGGGCGATCAGGCCGCAAGGAAACGAAGCGCCGCCTATCCTTTCGAGCTGGCCTACCGGCTCATCTTGATGCACTCCGTCTACGGCGACACGGTTTTAGACCCTTTTCTCGGTACGGGAACAACGGGCAGGGCCGCCATCGCCGCGGCAAGAAACAGTGTGGGATGTGAATGGGACGCCACCCTTATGCCCGTCATCGGGAACAATATGTCAGCCCTCCGCCCCGCCCTCGACCGGGTCCTCCTCAGGCTCTCGGAACACCGGGCGTTTATGAACGAAAGGGCCGATAACGGCAGCGCGGCAGCGCACGCGAGCGCGCTCTATGGTTTTCCCGTCGTGAGCGCCCAGGAAAGGGATATCGAGCTTTACGTGCCGCGCAGGGTGACGAAAAGCGGCGCGGCCTTCAGGGCGGAACACGAACTCGCCCGCGGCGACCTTCCCTCCGCGACGTATGGGGCGCCGGAGCAGGATGCGCTGCCCCTCTTTGCCCACACCGACCCCTGATACCGAGTCGCCCTCAAAGGGCAACACCCACGCCTTTGGCGCGGGTACACGGGCGTAGACGACGGCGCGGGGTACCCGCTTGCGGGTCGGGCTCCGCCGATGAAGGGGGCGACGCTAGCCCCAATAATGGTTGCGACCGGGTCAGAACTCGCCGTCGAGGTTGGAAATACTTAGAAGAAGGTTCTTCGACTTCATCCAGACGGAGGCGGGGTCGAGCGAGAAGGGCACGGTCCGGCATGTTTCGAGGAGGTACTTCCTGGCCTGCGCCGAATCGCCCTTTCGTGCGTAAGCCAAGCCCAGGTAGTAGGCGGAATCGGCCTTCAGCTTCGTGTACCGCGTGGTGAGAGCCGTCATCCTCTGCGTCTTCAGGTAGAGGTCTTCCCTCTGGTTCTGGTCGAGGTTCGCCTCCTTGAGAGCCTTTTCATATGCCTCCCCGACGCACGTCAGGAGTTCCAGGCTCTCCCCGGTATAGCTATGGATAGCCTGAAATATGCGCACGGCCTGGTCGGCCCTCCCCTTTTTGAGGTCCTCCTCGCCGGCCTTGAAATAATCGTTGAGGTTCACGTCGTTCACCCCCGCCGATGCCGCGGGGGAAGACGATGCACCCGCGCCCTGCCGCTTTGCCCTTCTTTGGGTTGCTTCAGCTAAGTGCGGCCAGACGAAGGCGGCGATGAGCATGATGAGGAAAGGGGCCAGAAGGGGCCCTTTCCTCCTTGAAGCCTTTATTTCAGTGCCTCTCTGAGCTTGTTGCCCGGTTTGAATTTCGGCACGTTGCACGCGGGAATCTTGATCTCTTTGCCCGTCCTCGGGTTCCTCCCCGTCCTGGAGGCCCGCTCCGCGCACTGGAATGTCCCGAAACCCGTCAACGTGATCTTTTCCCCGCTTTTCAGGGCCTTTTGGATGTTGTCCACGAAGGAGTTGAGCACCTTTTCCGCGACCGATTTCTTGATTCCCGCGTCAGATGCAACACTCGTGATGAGATCCGCCTTCGTCATTACCGCCACCTCCTCATCAAGATTTGAGAGACCGATCAGAAACCGCGAAAATTTATCAATATGGCGGTGCAGGGAGTTGAACCCCGGACACTGCGGATATGAGCCGCATGCTCTAACCGTCTGAGCTACACCGCCTTACCTTTTTCATATAAGCTATAATGCCGTTGTTGTCAATAGGAATTTGCCTTTTCGCCGCTTTTCGTACTTTACCCTTCCCTTTTGCAGACGAGGTCGATTATACTTTCGCAGGAGGATTTATGAAAATACTGGTTACCGGAGGATGCGGATTCATAGGTTCCCACGTGGCCGAGGCGTACCTGAAGGCAGGCCATGATGTCGCGATAATCGACGATTTATCGACGGGGAAGGAGTCGAACAAGCCCGAGGGGGCGACCCTTTACCGGGTGAATATCTGCGACCCCGCGGTGGAGGACGTCTTCAAAAAAGAGGCGCCCGACCTCGTCAACCACCACGCCGCCCAGATATCGGTCCCCCTGTCCGTCACGCAGCCTCTGGCCGATGCGGAGGTGAACATCAAGGGCACGTTGAGGCTCCTCGAACTCGTGAGGACCTACGGCGTGGGGAGATTCATTTTTTCGTCGACCGGCGGGGCCATCTACGGTGAGGCGGACGTCGTGCCCACCGATGAGGATTACCGGCCGCAGCCCGCCTCACCCTATGCGATAGCCAAGTTCTCGGCGGAGAACTACATACGGTTTTACGGGAGCCAATACGGGATCACCTACACCTGCCTGAGATACGCGAATGTCTACGGGCCGAGGCAAATCCCCCACGGGGAGGCCGGGGTGGTGGCGATCTTCACCGAGATGCTCCTCACGGGCAAACTGCCCACGATCAACCATTTTCCCGGCGAGCCGGAAGGCATGGTGCGCGACTACTGCTACGTAAAGGACGTGGCCTCGGCGAGCATCATCGCGACGCAAAAGGGGAAGGCGGGCACCTTCAACATCGGCACGCAAAAGGGCACGAAGACGATGGAGCTTTACAGGCTAATACTCCGAACGGTGAAGGAGAAGGGCATCGCCCTCGCCGATACGTTCGACTCGCCGCGGGTGGCCGAGGCCCGGGGGGGTGACATACGGGTGAGCACCCTCAAGGTGGATAAGGCGAAACAGGAGCTGGGCTTCGAGGCGAGGTACGATCTGGCGTCGGGTCTCTCCGAAACCATCGATTGGTACCTGGCCTCCCGGTGAAGATCAAAATCCTCGGCACGGGCACGGCGGTGCCCTCCCTCGCGAGGGTGTCTTCCGCCTACCTCGTCTCGACAGGGGCGGGAAACATCCTCGTCGATGTCGGACCCTCCATCGTCAGGAGGCTTCTGGAGTCCGGTTATTCCGTGAACGACGTCGACGTGATGGTCCTTACCCATTTTCATCCCGATCACACGGGCGATCTCGCGGCATTCCTCTTTGCCTGCAACTATGGCGAGTCCGAGAGGCATGGCGGCCTCTCCCTTATCGGCGGACGGGGCGTGCGTCCCTTCTTCCGGAGGCTCTCCCGCGTCTATCCCTGGATCGCGCCCCAGCACTATCGCCTGACAATAAAGACCCTGCCCGGGGGCGCCATGCGGGCAGGGCCGGTCTCGGTCACGACAGCCCCCGTGGCGCACAGGGACGAGAGTATCGCCGTCCGCATCGAGGAGGAGGGGAAACGCGTCGTCTTCTCCGGCGACACGGACTATTCACCCGCCCTCGCCGCCCTGGCGTCGGGGGCGGATCTGCTCGTCGCGGAGTGCTCGTTTCCCGACCGTAAGGCAAAGGGCCATCTCGATCTGCCGACCCTTTGCCGGATCGCCAAGGAGGCCGCGCCGAGGCGCGTCATCATGTCGCACCTTTACCCCGAATGGGAGGAATTCCACGGCGTCATTCCCCCGCCCCTGCTCCTCGGGGAGGACGGGATGGAGCTGGAGGTATAGCTATTATCCTTCTTTTCACCTTCCGCCACGAGCCGGTTGCGAGAAAGCTCTCTTCCATGTTCTCCACCATGCGCACGAACTTTCTCATGGGTATCGCCATCGTGACCGTGTCGGCGGGCACGCAGGGCCTGGCCGAAACATCGAGCATCCCGAGGATCGCCCTGGGCCTTTCCGAGTCCTTCTCCATATAGGGATACTGCACGATGGTCGAGCAGCCCGCGCCGAAGGGCGCAAGTACCGCGTTGGGCTCGACCTCGTCGAAATTCGCGAGGGTGAACAGGCCGGAGAGCGCGTCCGGCCGGGCGAAGAAGATGACCACGTCCGGGTAGTCCGACTCTTCAAGCCTGTCCCATCGCTTGAACACGATGAGCGCGCCCGGCGCGGCGAAGGCGGGCTGCCTCCTCATCACCTCCCTGACCAGCTCGGGCGATTTCTTGTACCGCTCGCCTTCGAGCTTTCCGGGCAGGCCGTAGGAGAGAAAATATTCGAAATCCGGCATCAGCTCGTCCGAGAACCCCAGATACCTCCTTCCCCCGGCGCAGCCGATCACATTCCCGTCGAGGGCGATATCCTTCCCGCGCCTCGCCTTTGCGAGGTCTCCTATCAGGCACCGGTGGTCCCTGGCCGGCTTGGGCATCTCCGCTTGCCCCGGTCTTTCATTGGCATAAAAAAACGAAAGGGGCAGCTCGCCGCCGTCGAAGTATTTTTTCCAAAGGCGCTCGAATTTTTTTTTCATCTCCATGTCCATGATCCCTCCACTCCCTCCTGATGCGCGTTTTCGAAAATAGGCGGGTCCTACCGAAGGCAGGCGCCGGCGGAGACCATCGTTGCGATGCCCGCGAGGCACGCCGCGATGGCGGCCGAAGACGGGCTCATGCCCCGGGACCGGCCTCTAGGACGACCATCCCCGTGTCGATATCACAAATCCTGACGGTTCCGTCGGCCGTGTCGAAGACGCCCACCGTCTTCCGATAGGGGCTTGACGGGTTCGGGATGGCGGGGGTCCCCGGATTGACGATCAGCGCGTCGCGCACCCTCCTGATGCGCGGTACGTGGCTGTGGCCGTGCACGAGGAGGTTGAGGCCGAATTCCCGGACCAGTCCCTCGAGGTCCTCATCCCTCTTACGCTCCCCGTGGAGGACGAGGATCTTTCTGCCGTCGATCTGAAGGAAGACGTAAGGCGACATGAGGGGCGCGCGCAGAACGAGTTGATCCACGTCGGCGTCGCAGTTGCCCCTGGCGATCATGATCGGCACCGGGAGGCCGTTTATCATCCCGGCGAGGCCCTCCGTATTGTACCCGTCCGCCAGCGGGCTTTTCGGGCCGCGGTAGAGCACGTCCCCCGCGTGGAGGATCAGTTCGACATCCTTGAACGGCCCGTCGAGAACCTTCTGAAAACCCTTGACCGAGCCGTGGGTGTCACTGATGAGACCTATCTTCATGCCGATCCTTCACGTTTTTTTCGCATCTTCCGTCCGCCGCCGCACCGGACAAAGAGGGCCGTCGGGTCTCCCATGAGTCAGTGTCTTTTGACCATCACGACCCCGCCGGACGCGTCGGCGGCATAGCGCTTCGATCTTTTCAGCTCCGGGACGAGCTGATCGGGGTCGGTCCCCATGAGCACGATCACCCCGGTCTCTTTCAGATATGTCATGGCCCTCTTTATATACGCCTTTGCCACCTCTTCGGGCGGTACCCTCTCCTCCCAGAGGTAGCTCAAGGACGGCTGGACAAGGATCAGATCGAACATGCCGCCCAGAAGGAAGGGGAACTCGATCTCCATGTGGAAGAACCGCTTTCGTCCGGCCAGCTCCCTGGCGGCGCGAAACCGGTCCCCCCTTTCCGCCTCCTGCCAGACCGCTTCGTCCCCTTCTACGCAATAAAGTAATTCACCTATTTTCTTCGTTTCAAGGGTCTCCTCGAAGTATGAGGCCATGGCGAGGTCCATGATGTCCCGGAGGCGCTCCCGATAGACGGCGAGCTTCGATGCAAGCTCGCCCTTTACGACGGCATCCTCCTTGATCCTGTCCGAGAGGGCCGAGTAAAGACGGTAGGTCTCCCTGAGCCGCGACATCACGTCGCCGGCGTCCTTCGCGCGAAGCCCTGTCCCGTCGGTCTGGCCGACGACACCGAGAAGCTCCATGACGGACATGCCGAGCAGGGGATTCCCAAGCCTGTAGTTCGTGCCGGGGCAGTTGAAGCGGGCGAGCAGGGAGCTTTGCAGGACGTCGAGGGGGAAGGGATACGTCTCGACGCCGTAGAGCACCTGGTCGAGGACGAACCTGTGGAGGAGGGGCTCGTTCTCCCATTCGGCCACGAAGCTGTGTTTTTCCCTGTAGGGGAGCAAGAAGGACAGGTAGGCCATCGCTTCGACGAGGCGCGCCGCGGTCGCGCCGAAGCCCGCTGTCATGTCGAATATCTTGAGCGACAGAAGGGCGTCCTTTGTCCGGTCGTCCGCCATGACGCCGAGGATCAGCTCATCAGTGCTCGTCTCCGTGCCTGCCCCCCGCGTCACGAGATAGGTGAATATATCTGACTGGTCGTACTCCTTGACCGGTATCGGTTTGGCGGGGCGCCCATTGTCGATGGGCATCCCGGCCCGCTCCGGACGCGCGCCGGCGGCGGACGGGATGCCGCCCTCGGGGAAGAGCTGTCCGTAGAGGGGCGCCATTGCCCCGTATACCAGGCTTTTCGGGCCGCCTTCCATGGTAGTCGCGAAAAAGCGGCGTTTCTCCTTGAGGAAGGCGATCAGGGCCGTCCTCTCCTCTTCCAGGAAGGCGGCGAGCGTCCCGCCCAGACCGGCGGAGGAGAAGATCTGGTAGAAAAGGTGCACTGTCTCGCTATCATCGTTGGAGATCGCCTGTTCCAGGTCGATCTCGACGAGCGGCTTTTCAAAGGCAAAAGGCCTTTTCACAAGGAGCCAGGTTTTGCCGTTCGTGAGTATGCTCCACGGCACGCCGGTCTTTTTCGCGAGGTAGAGCGATTGATAGAGGGGTATCCGGTTCTCGAACTCCAGATAGAAGCCGCCGATGCCCTCCTCCAGACTCCTCCCGTAGCGCTTGACGAGGGCGAGGGCGAGGACGTGCTCGTAATACGGCTTCGTTCCCCACAGGGAGGCGCTCTTCACCCGTTCCTCTTCCGAGCTGAAAAGGGCGAAATCGGGACCCTTGATCCGCTCCTCGAAGAACATGGGTTTCGACTCGAAGGCGTAGCCGAGCACCTTCAGGATGGGCTTGACGAGATGAAGCTCCGTGTGGATCTCGCCCGCATGGGCTCTCATCTTCTCGAAGCCGGCGACGATGCCGGCAAGGGCGCTTGATGCCTCATCATGCCTCGGAAGCCCGGCGATGCGCTGCACGAATGGACGGGAGAGGAGCGTATTTTTGACGAATCGGGCGGCCATCTCTTGCCTAATGATAGACCGGTTGATCGTCCCGAGTCAAGCTCCTCATGGGCATGGAAAAGCATTGAATATGGGGCGGTGATCTCTTACAATATCATCTATCCATCCACGAGGGGCGAGTGTCTGATTGCATAAATAACTGACTTATTAAATCCGTCACCAAGCCTGCCCCGGAGTGTTTCTATCCGGGGGCGGACGCCGGGGTCCAGGCAATTCGCAAGATCCTAAAAACACTGGATTCCGGGCGACCCGGAGGGTGCCCCGGCCGGAATGACGAGAGAAAGCCAGGAAGTGGATTTTGTTTATGCAATCAGACATTAGTTCGGCGCGGCCGTCGGGAGACCCCGCGGAGGGGCTGTTCCCGCGGCCCCGTACGTGATAAGCTAAAAGGCATAAATGACCCTGCTGCAAGCAGCAGGGTATCCAAGACAACGAGCGGAGCGAGTCTTTGAGGGGGGGTCTCGGGGCACCCGCTTGCGGGTCGTGGCTTTGCCCGCAGAGGGGGCGACCGCGGGGTACCCACACAGTGGGTCGCGCGAAGTGGGTGTCCCAATAATTGCCGGTGGAGAGAAGCGGAAAAAGATTCTCCCTGCAGCAAGCTGCAGGGAATACGCAAGTTGAACGAAAAGGAGCGTTATGGGCGATCCCTACGAAGCGGTGATTATCGGGGGAGGGCCGGCCGGGCTCACCGCCGGCATCTATCTTCTGAGGGCCGGGGTCAGGAGGACAATCCTGCTCGAACGGCAGCTCGCCGGCGGCGCCGCCGTGAATACCGAGCACATCGAGAATTATCCGGGGTTTCCGGAGGGCGTAGCGGGAAGGGAGCTAATGGGAAAGATCGTGGACCATTCCCGCGCGCACGGCCTTGCGATAAGGGAATTCTCCGAGGTCCTGGGGGTTGCGTGGGAGGACGGGCTTTTCACCACGACGGTGGACAAGGAATCTTACCGGTCCGCCGGTCTCATCGTCGCCATCGGCACGGAGCCCGTCAAGCTCGGCATACCCGGTGAGGACAACCTCCTGGGCCGGGGCATCTCTTACTGCGCCACGTGCGACGCCATGTTCTTCCGTAATCTTGACGTGGCGGTGATCGGCGGGGGGGACGCGGCCCTCTCGGAGGCCCTGACGCTCGCGAACATCGTCGCCAAGGTCTACGTTATACACCGGCGCGACCGGATGAGGGCGCAGCAGATATTGCAGGATCGGGCGGCAAGAAATGACCGGATCGAGTTTCTCCCCGGCAAGGTCCCTTTGTCGGTGAACGGCGGCGACCAGGTCGAGTCGGTCACCCTCCGGGATATGAAGACGAACGAAGAGTCGGAGCTGAAGGTGAGCGGGGTCTTCTTCTACGTGGGTTCCAGGCCGGATACGGCCTTCCTCGGCAGCCTCGTCGACAGGGACGAGGCGGGTTTTATCGTGACCGATGAAGACCTCGCGACAAAAACGCAGGGCCTCTTCGCCGCGGGCGACGTGCGCCGGAAATCGCTCAGACAGATCACGACGGCGGTGGGGGATGGGGCGCTTGCCGCGGTGAGTCTCGAAAGATACCTGCTGGAGAAGAGGTGATGGCGCACGTGCTGAAGGATGTCGTCACGGGAAGCGTCCTCGTCGCGGCGGGTCTCCTCGCCGGGTGCGTCTTTCTTATCGCCTTCACCATCATCGGCATCTTCCTCCATATACTGGCCATACTGGCCTCCGTCCTCTTCTCTCTGGCGCTTTTCATGTTTGCCCTATGGCTCGTGGGTTTCATGTACAGAAAAATGAAAGGGATAAAAATACCGTGATCGAGGTATATGGAATAGGCGCGCCCTTTTCGCCTCCGATCCTTCCTTTTCATGAGGGGGAAGCCGGCGGGTACCCACGGAGTGGGTGTCGCGAAGCGGGTCGTGCTTTGCCCGTGGAGGGGGCGACGCGAGCCTGCGGACAAGGTCTTTCGCCTCCGGTCCATCCTTTTCATGAAGGGGAGGCTCTACCGGCTTTGCCGGTCGAGGGGGCGACGCGAGCCAACGGCAGCCCTTTTTCGCCTCCGGTCCTTCCTTTTCATGAGGGGGAAGCCGGGGCACCCGCAAAGCGGGTCGTGGCTTCGCCGATGAAGGGGGCGACGCGAGCCCCGATGATTGAAGTATATGGAATAGGCGCGCTCAATCTCGATTTCATCTACGAGGTCGACCGTTACGACGACATCGACGTGCCGGGGCTCGCCCTCACGGGCGGCGCGGAGATCGTCGGGGGCGTCGACATGCTCAGGGCCTTCACGGACGCCATCGGGCACGCGGGCACGCTCAGGAAGGTGAGTCCCGGAGGCTCCGCGTCGAATACATGCCATGCCCTGGCCCGCATGGGTCACCGCGTCGGCCTCGTGGGCGTGATCGGCCGCGATGTGCAAGGCGACACCTGCCTTAAGGAGGCCGATACGGAAGGCGTCGATACGGAAGGCGTCGTGAGGAAGGGGAGGACGGGCCTCGCCTATATCGTGAATAGCGGACAGGTTGACCGGTCGATCGTCCTCTTTCCCGAAGGCGCGGGCGATCTCCTCTACGAAGAGGTCGACCGGGAAAGGCTCGCCAGGGCGCGATGGGTCCACATGACATCCTTCGTCTCCCCCGCGTCCCGTGAGACGCAGTTGAGGGTGAAAGGCGATCTCGTTGGCAGGGTCCCCTTCAGCATAGACCCCGGAGAGATCTACGCGGCCATGGGACGCGATATCCATCCACTTATCGCCGGCTCCGAAATCCTCTTCACCTCAAGGAGGGAGATCGAGACCCTCTTCGGGTGTGATCGGGATCGGGCGATCGAAAAGGCCCTTTGCCTCACGAAGATCGTGGTGCTCAAGGAGGGAAAGGACGGGGCCTCCCTCTTCATGGAGGGCTCGTCCTGCGCCGTGGCCGCGGGGCGCGTCCATGTGGTGGACAACACGGGCGCGGGCGATGTGTTGAACGGCGTCTTTCTCGGCCTTCACCTCCGGGGCGTCGATGGGGCGGTTGCGCTCCGGATAGCCGTGGCCGCCGCAACGGCGAGCGTCACGGGCTACGGCAGGGATGCCTACCCGGACAGGCAGGCCATCGAGGTGCTTTATGAGGATATGCTGGTTCACGACGGGAAGGGATAACGAGGCCTTCACGCTCTTCAGGGACGTCCTCGCGGCGACCGACGCCGGCGTGATCGAGGGGGCCGTCACGTCCGTCTTCCTGAACCGGGAGAGCGGCGAGTCCGCCCACGCCGACGCGATCATCACCCTCGCGGAGGCCAGGGCGATCCCGGTGGAGACGCTCGGCACGAAGAAATTCCTGGAATCGCGGGGCCTCGGCCTCGATGCGGGCAGGGGCCTCTTCGACGCGGAGGTCTACGGGCGGATCAGGAGGTTCGGCTTCGACGTCATCTTCCTCGCGGGGTATATGCTCATCCTCTCCCCCGTGCTCTTCGACGCCTTCCCCGTCCTCAACATCCACCCTTCGCTGCCCGGCGCCTACAAGGGGAAGTGGGAGGATGTGATTAACCGGACCATCGACGACGGCAAGCGCACCTTCGGGGCGATGACCCACATGGTGGAGGCCGTCCTCGACGAGGGCGCGCCGGTGGCCTTTGTCCGCGTCACCCTGGAGGGCCCTGAGATCGAGGAACTCTACGGGCGGGCGAAAAGGGGCGACGAGGGGGCCAGGGGCAAGCTCTTCGGCATCGTCAGGGCCAGGGAGTTCGAGGTGGAGACGCCCCTGATTATCCAGACCCTCGCCCTTTTGTCGAAGGGCGTGCTGGAGATACGGAAAAAGCGGGTCTTCTTCAAAGGGAAGGAGGTTCGTGGGGGTATGGATATTACGACGGAGGTAGAACGGTGGCTCGCCACGCGTACATAACGGACTGCGAAGGACCTGTATCGAAGAACGACAACGCCTACGAGCTGGCCGGGGCCTTCCTGCCGGAAGGGGGGCGCTTTTTTGCCCTCCTCTCGAAGTTCGACGACTACCTGGGCGACATCGAGGGAATCGAGGGCTACCGCCCCGGAAGCACGCTGACCTATATCCTCCCCTTTCTCAAGGCGGCGGGCGTGACCGATCGCGACGTGTCGGGGTTCTCCGCGAAGAACGTGACCATAATCGACGGCGTGGGGGAGACCTTCGGCAGGATCGCCGCGATCATGCCCATCTTCATGGTGAGCACGAGCTATGTCCACTATATCGAAGCGGTATGCCGCCACATCGGTCTTTCAATGGACGCCGTCTACTGCACGAGGCTCTCCTTCGACGGCTACGACATGGCAAAAGAAGAAAGGCAGGTGGTGCGGGACTACCTCAAGAGGTTCCTCGATCTGCCGCCGATCTCCTGGGACGACGAGGGCAGGCTCGATCACGCCTCGGCCGGGGCCGTCGATGTCCTGAAGTCGTTTTTCTTCTCCGCCCTCCCGTCCATGCCCGTCTCCCAATGGACCGGACAGGTTGCGCCGATCGGGGGCAAGGGCAAGGCCGAGGCAATGGCCGATATCGCGGCGAGAGGCGCGATCTCCCTTGCGGATGTGATCTATGTCGGCGACAGCATCACGGATGTGGCGGCCTTCGACCTTGTGCGGCGCGCCGGCGGCTTGTCCATCAGCTTCAACGGCAACCGGTACGCGGTCACGGCCGCCGAATACAGCGTCGTCGCGTCGAATGCCTCCATACTGGGCATGATAGCCGGGGCGTTCCGCGCAGGCGGCAAAGGCGCGATACCGACCGGCAAGCTCGCCGGCGGGGCGCAGGTTTTCGACATGGATTCCGCCGACCCCGAGGGCGTGGTGCTTTTAAGCGAGAAGACCCGCAAGGAGGTGCGGGGCCGGGCTATCGGTGCGCTCGGATGAGGGTCGTCCCGGCAGTCCTCCTCTTGCTTATTCTTATTCTTTCCGCGGAGGTCCATGCAGCGGAGGACAGCATCGTCTTTTACCGGATCGGCGAGAGCGGGCAGGAGGCGTGGGCGGTCCTGAAGCAGCGCCTTGAAGAGGGGGGCCTCGCCTTCGTGATCGTTCAGGGCGAAACGGTTATCGAGAAACACGTGGAAAAGGTGAACAGGATCAATCGCGGCCCGTGGAAGGTCTTCTGCGGCCTCGAGTTGATCCCCGGCCAGAAAAGCCGCGTGATGGTGGCGGAGTCGGATGCCGGAAAGAGCGAGGGCCGCTTCGTTCCCATAGACCGGATACCGGCCCGATTTGCCGGTGAGTCCGACAGGCTTGCCGCGGACGTTGCCGCGCAGTTCAATGTCAAGGTGAAACATCTCCCCCTCTTTCCCCTCCTTGGCGTCACCATGCCGGGAATCGTCGTGAAACTGGAATTCAAGGAGGGCGAGACAGAGGACGTCATGGCGAAACTCTTAAGCGGGGTCGAGAAATATTTTTCAGAAGGGATAAAAAGATGAGAAGTAACGGCAGGCCTAACGACAAGATCAGGGAACTCAGAATAAGCAGGAATTTTCTCAAATTTCCGGATGGATCGGTGCTCGTCGAGATGGGCGAGACGAAGGTCATTTGCGGCGTCAGCATCGAGGAGAAGGTTCCGCCCTTCTTGAGGAACTCGGGAAAGGGCTGGCTTACCGCCGAATACTCCATGCTGCCGAGGGCCACGCCGTCGCGCACGATGCGCGAGGCGGTGTCGGGCAGGATCGGCGGGAGGACCCATGAGATACAGCGGCTCATAGGTAGGGCGCTCAGGGCTGTCGTGAACCTCAACGCCATCGGCGAGCGGACGATCTGGGTAGACTGCGACGTGATCCAGGCGGACGGAGGCACGAGGACCGCGAGCATAACCGGCGGTTTCATGGCCCTCGTGGAGGCGTTGTGGAGCCTGAAGAAAAGGGGCGTCATCGAAAAGATCCCCTTGCGCGACACTGTCGCCGCCGTGAGCGCCGGCATCGTGAACGGCGTACCCCTTCTCGATCTCTCCTATGGAGAGGACTCGAATGCCGAGGTTGACATGAATTTCGTCATGACGGGAAAGGGCATGCTCATAGAGGTGCAGGGCACGGCGGAAAAAACGCCCTTTTCGAAGGAGCTTTTCGACACGCTCTACGACTACTCCTTCAGAGGCATCACCGAGATCACCCGCGCTCAACGGGCGTCCCTCGGTCCCCTTCTCCCCCCGATCTGAGGTTTCGCTCAACCGGCCCGCGGGCGGCGCGGAACACGAGAGCAGGATGGACAGCGTGATTATCATCGCAACGGCAAACAGGGGCAAGTTCGGGGAGATAAGGCAGTGCCTCGCCGGAAGATTTTCCGAATTCTTCTCCCTTTCCGATCTCAAGGGGCACGTCGAGGTGGTCGAGGACCGGCCGACCTACGTCGAGAACGCCTGGAAAAAGGCGAGGAAGATCGGGGACCGCTTCGGCATGGCCACCCTCGCCGACGATTCGGGGCTTGAGGTCGCGGCGCTTGACGGCAGGCCGGGGGTCTTTTCCGCCCGCTATGGGGCGAACGATGACGAGAGGGTCGAGCGCCTCCTCGGGGAGCTTCGCGGCGTGCCCATGGAAGGCCGGAGCGCGCATTTCAAGGCCTACCTGGTATACTACCTGCCCGACGGGGGCCAGACGTTCATTTTTTATGGAAGCCTCAGGGGATATATCGGCTTCGAAAGGAGGGGGAAGGCGGGCTTCGGTTTCGACCCCGTCTTCATGCTGCCCGAATCGGGCAGGGCGCTGGCCGAGCTTACCCTTGAGGAGAAGAACAGTATAAGCCACAGGGGGCGGGCCCTCGCGGCGTTCAAGAAGTTCCTGGCCGCCAGCGCGTGATTTTTTTCTTTTCTTTTAGCCGGTCGGCCGCCGGCCTGTTCGTAGAGAGATACGGAAAATAATCTACGGGCATTTTGAGTATATTGAGCGTCAATGGGATGAATTCCAGAGGAGAAGCCATCAATGAATCCCCGTCATGAGGTGAAAGACCTGCATTTCAGCGGGGAATAAATGACCTCGACTTACGGGCTAATAAGGGTTTACTGCTCACGGCTCACTGCTTATCTTATATTATAGGTAGCCCATGTACACCCAATACTACGGTTTGTCTGAAAATCCTTTTAGCATGACCCCCGACCCCAGGTTTCTCTACTTTACGGAAGCTCACCGCGAGGCGCTTGCGGCGCTCGTCTACGGCATCAAGGAAAGGAAGGGCTTCGTGGCCCTTACCGGAGAAGCGGGGACAGGCAAGACGACACTTCTCTACCGGCTCGTGGACAACCTGAACGAGAAGGTGCACACAGCCTTCATTTTCCACACGTTCACGACATACAGGGAACTGTTGAAGAATACCCTGTCGGAGCTGGGGCTGCCCGTGACGGATGATGACACCTTCCTCCTTATCGATCGGCTCAAACGCTATCTGATCGAACGGGCATCCGCGGGCGAGATCGTGGCTCTCTTCATAGATGAAGCGCAGAACCTTTCCGAAGAGGCGCTGGAGAATGTCTGTCTTCTCTCGAATCTGGAGACGCGCACGACGAAGCTCCTGCAGATAGTTCTTTGCGGCCGCCCGGAGCTTGAAGCAAAACTCAACGCGACGGATCTGAAGCAGCTTAGGCAGAGGATAGCGATAATGTGTCGCATCGGACCGCTCAGCGATGCGGAGTGTCTGGACTACGTGGAACACAGGTTGAAAATAGTGGGCGGCAATGCAGCCGGGCTGTTTACGCCCGGCGCCATGTACTCACTCCTGACGCATTCCGGGGGAATCCCCCGCATCATCAACGTGATGTGCGACAACGCTCTCCTCATCGGCTTCACCGCCTCGTGCAAGAAGATCAATGAGGCCATAATGCTCGAGGTTATCAGGGACATGATAGGCGTCCTTTTTCACGATAGGCCGCCCACCCCGGCCCCGTCGATCTCCGCACCCGAGCCTGCACCCCCGGCCGCTCGCAAGCGTAACCCGCTCGAGCGCCTGCTCGCGTGTGTGAGTGCGCGAAGGCGCTCATGCAGAACTCATGCATCGCGTGGTACTATCTTCTTCAAATAGCGCGCCGCCGCGACGATCGATTTTTCGAGGTCATACCGGTCGTCCACCCAGTGACTTCCGCGCCCTCCTCAAAAATGGACTCCCCCTCCCCGCATACCTGTATTCCCTGTTCCAATTATAATACGGCAGGCGCGCGCTTTCCCGGGTGACGCCCGACAATGGGACCAAAGGGATCGCGACATTCTTTTCCTCAGAGACCCCGCTCCCACCGCTCGGAAAGGGGGTGTACGCCCTTTGGGGAGCGCCCACCACCCTTTCCGCGTCTGTTGACCTACTATTGAATGGAAACCAGCTCCAGCTCAAAAATCAGTGTCTCGTTGGGACCAATGGCCGGGGGTGCGCCCTGCGGTCCGTAGGCGAGCTGAGGCGGTATGAAAAGCTGCCATTTTGACCCGACCTTCATGAGCTGAAGTGCCTCCGTCCATCCCCTTACGAGGCTGTTGACCGGGAAGACGAGGGGCTGGCCGCGCCGATATGAGCTGTCGAACTCGGTCCCGTCGATGAAGGTGCCCCGATAGTGGACCACAACCTTGTCGGTAGGCCTTGGGGTCCGTCCGGCGCCAGCCTTTATGACCCTGTACTGCAAGCCGTCCGGCAGGGTCTTTACACCTTCCATTGTCTTGTTCCGGGCAAGAAAGGCCTCTCCCTCCTGCCTGTTCTTTTCCGCGTCCTCCTTTATCACGTCGGCGCTTCTCGCCGCCATCTGCTTCTGAGTGTCAGCCAGGGCCTGCGACATTTCCCGATCATTCAGGAGGAGCTTCCCTCCTGTGTAGGCGTCCCTGAAGCCCTTTGCCACCACGTCAGGGTCTACGTCCATGCGGTATTTTTTCATGTCCGTGCCCATTTGGGCGCCCACTGCGTAGCTCGTCTTCTCCTTATCCGTCCTGAGAGTCTGGCCGTCCGCCCCGTGGACCACCCCTGCCGCGAGCACCATACCCGCGATGATGACCGCTTGTGCCCGATATCTCATAGTTAGGCCTCCAGTTTTTTCTAAAAGTGTACGCCCGGAGGACGAAAAAAACAAGAGAACGTCGAATTTCAGGAGGGCCTCCCGGAGAAGGCCCGGCAAGGCGGCCCGGAAAGCCTGGTGGAATAAGAAAGCTTCCATGATTCATCGTTCTTCCTCTTTGAGAAACAATTGATGGTATTCAGGCTCAGTCAGATATTTTTTCAGCATTCTACCTGTAACCTCAAATATCTCGGTTAAATCATCATCGGTCATCCGTTTCAGGATTGTTTGCATCAAATGGTCATCCGAAAATTTCTGTAGGTACAGTTGCACCGTATCCTCATTGGTCTGCCTGTCCAGACCATACCCAGAAATACCGGCAAACGTTTCTACAAAACGATGGGAGTGCTTTGCCATAAGGACACCCTATTTCCTCTCTATTTTTTAATGGAGCAGATAAAATCTTACCATAACCGCCCCGTGTTCCGTAAAAGGATATGACGTATTTCAGGAACACCCCCGGCCTCAAGCCGTTCGGGAGCCGACCACAGGGTGGGCAATCGAACAGCGAGACCGCGAAAACCATCCCCTTTTTGATCCCGAAAACGGCCCTATCACGCCCCGTCGAAAGACGTTAGGTATGGAAGTAAGTTATTTTATTACCTATTAGTCTTCAGCGCCGGGAACGGCGTTGTCGGAAAACGGACATATTCAGCTTTATGAATACTTGTTGAAACCATTGGCTTTGTCGAGTTGCTTACCAAGAAGGCAAAACGCCGGATAGTCAACCATTTCCGTACGTTGGTGCACGGTCCACGGAGGTTGTCTACATCTTTTCAACATTTTTTGTGGAAAAGAGGGTCAACCGGGGGGAATGATTGCGGAAGAGGATGACATGCATTGGTGGCCCGGAGGGCCGGATGTTCACGATGAGATGCGACTTTCACCAATCCGGGAGGGGTAGGGGCTGCCGTGCGCCACTGATCCCGCGGCGGCCGCCAAAAACCGGACGGCCCGCGGGATATTTGCTAAGGGCTCGTCAGGAAATAAATGGGCCATCTGGCTCGTCTTTTTGTCCGCCCGCTTCGTTGCGAAAAGGTCATGTACATCCAGTACATTTGGCCTTTCCGCGCCTCGCCGATCGGCCAAA
>JBEKJU010000045.1:0-17875 GCA_050011095.1 Syntrophorhabdales bacterium | reverse complement strand
GAGACGGGGCGGGAAGCGGACAAAGCGCGCGACGCAAGGCAATGTTCCCGGCGCTGGAGACGAAAGTAGTCTTTCCCGGAGAGAAAGAGGGCCGTAGGTTCCAAATGCGTTTGCCCTGGGGGTAACCCGATCTGTGTGGCCTTCGTCGGGATAAACCATGCAGAAACTTATCTATCATTCGAAGGCATGCGAGAGTTTCAAACGGATGGCAAAAAGCATAAGCATCCTTTTCAGGAGGCTCCAGAGGCAGAGCGCCGTTTGCTCCAACAGGCCAAACCTGAGTTCGAGGAATTCCTCGTTCTCAAATTTAAAGCTACCAATATTGACCCCTATCCTTTTACCTGGCTCGATTACAATCGTACGTGCCTGGAGTATGCAGCCCTTTTGACCCGAATTTCAAGAGAATACGACAGACGCTTTCCGTAGGGTATCCGGTGATTCGCGGAAGAAGGCTGGGCGCGTCGCATTGCTTACCCGAAGCGTCCCCCTGCAAACCTTTTGGGGCGGAAGCCAACATAAATCAGATACAGTCGCCTTAGCCCGGTACCCGAGACCAGTGATAGTGTTAACGGGAACCACCCTATTTCGCGGGTGGCCCACGCCGAGCCTCGCAAAGCGCAGCAGACCGCGGGGCACCCACTTGCGGGTCATGAACATTCCGAACATGCCATCGGCCGACACGCGAAGAAAGATCGGCCGACTGACCTCACACACCTCAACCCCCCTGCCCTGCCCCGCCCCACGGCCTCGTCGTCAGAAAGACGACGAAGAGGAAGGATGGCCAGAGCTGAAGAAGAAGGCGCTCCAGCGAGCTGTCCAGGTGCCATCTCAAATCGTGGGGGGTAAGGACGTAGGTGAAGAAATACCCCACGACCATGAGGGCAAGCATGACGAACCCCGTGGCCGCGGTCGTCCCGTACCGCCTGCCCGCCTCCGCGCCCGCCCCCACGCCGACCGCGACGAGATAGGCCGCGAAAACCGGCGTAAGTCCATTCCCCCAGCTCAGCATCTTATGGGCGAACGTCTTAGCGATCATCCCGTACCGGTGAAGGTCGGTCAACCTCTGCACGAACGGTTGAAGCCCCTGGGACCCGAAGAGGTCGTTGGGCGGCGCGTAGTGCCCCTTGAAATAGAAAACGACGAGGAGGACCGGCAGGAGACCCGAGAGGAACCGGGCCGATTCCCGAAAAGAGACCCTCGGCCCGCGCCTCACGAGAAGCACGACCGCCCTGGCGGCGAGTATGGCGCAGACGAAGAGCATGCCCTCGTTCTTTGTCCACGCGGCAAAGCCCGCGGCCGTCCCCGCGAGCGTCACGAGACCCCCATGTCCCTCCCCCTCCGCTTCCTCGCCCACGGCCAGAAGGACGAGGCTCGAAAGCATGAAGAAGCCCATGGGGATATCGGCGTACTGGGAGCCGCCGAGCCTGATGAATGGGGCGCATCCGAGAAGGAAGAGCGCGGCGGGCAGCCCCTGGGTGACGCCGCGCAGGAAGGCGAGGGAAAAGAGCACGAGCACAAAGGTCTCCACGGTGAAAAAGGCGGATACGAGCTGCGCCGCGCGTGGCGTATCAGTGCCCAGATACGTCCAGAGGCGGGCGATGGTGGACGGTACGAGCAGGGGGTAATCAGGGTGGGACCAGGCGATAAGGCTCGAAAAACCCCTTCCCCACCGGCCATCGTGGCCGCGAAAGAGGAACCGCGCCCGGAGGTTCCAGATTGCGTAGGAATCGCCCCCGCCGTGGGGCTTGTTCATCGACACCATTATGAGGGCGACGAGGGCGCAGGCGCAGGCGACGCAGAAGGCGATCACGAGGCCCTTCGGGATGTGACCAGGATTCTCCGTCTCCGCTGAATCCGCCGAATCGCCGGAGGAATGGGCCTTGTATGCGTCGCAGGCCGGCCCCGCCGAGTCGATTCCCCTCTGTCCCCTATCCCGCAAAAGCCCCGGCGCGAGGCAGGCTGCTGCTGCTGCCAAAAGCAGGACCGGCTCGACAAGACAGAACCCCGATTCCGAGGATGAAAAAGGCGAAGCCAGCCAGAGGAAGAAGGTGCATGACGATATGCTCGCGCCGATGCCGGAGGCGAGGGCGAGCTGAAGCACGCACGCCCGCGCGCCGACCGGTCTCGGCCGCCAGGCGAGCCGCGTGAGTACGAGCCCGAGCGTGAGAGGAGCCGCGAGCGCAAAAAAGAGGCGCGCGATCATTTTCCCCTGCCCCGGTAGAGTCTGATGCCGTATCCGAAATCCTTCACGAGAATGAGGCCCGCCGTCTCCGGTCCCGGCGGTCTGCCGAGGTCGTAATAGCCGCCTATCACGAAGGGATGATCGACCCCTTTCACCACGAGTATCGGACAGAGATCGTACTGGGCGAGGTGGAAATACTTCGTCTTGTGGAGCGTCTCCGTGGCTTCGTCCGTCACGTAGCCGACGACGGCATCGGCCGGGAGCATTTCTTTCAGGGGCTTGAGGCGGGCCTCGTAGAGCGTCTCCTCGGTGCGGCCCGGCCCCGCGAGCCTCTCCGCCTCCTTATTGATGATCCTCATGTTCGCGTAGAGGGCGAAGGCGGTCGCCACGGAAAGGGCCACAGAGAGCAGGAGCGTTCGTCGGGTCATAGCACCGTCATATGGGAAGAAAGGCCACGTCTTTCCTTGTGCGGACATCCGGATACGGGCCGCATGAGGCGCGGTGCGTCATGAGAAGAGGTTATATCTCACGATGCACCAGGCCGCCCTCACGCCGTCCTTCCAGTTGATTTTCTTGCCGTCCCGGTAGGTCCGCCCATAGTACGAGATGCCCACTTCGTAGATCCGCGCATCCCGTATCCGGGCGATCCGCGCGGTCACCTCCGGCTCGAAGCCGAACCGGTTCTCCTTCAGGTCGAGTGATTTGATGATGTCCGCCCGGAAGAGCTTATAGCATGTCTCCATGTCGGTCAGGTTCAGGTTCGTGAACATATTCGACAGGAAGGTGAGGAGCCTGTTGCCGATGGTATGCCAGAAAAAGAGCACCCGGTGGGGATTTCCGCCCACGAAGCGCGAACCGTAGACGACATCGGCAAAGCCGTCGATGACCGGCTCCAGAAGGAGGTTATATTCCTCGGGGTCATACTCGAGATCGGCGTCCTGGACGATGACGAAATCCCCCGAGGCCTGCTTGATCCCGGTATGGATCGCCGCGCCCTTGCCCCTGTTGACGGGGTGGGCGAAATAGCGGATGGTAAGGTCGGGGTGGGCGTCCCTGTAGCGGAACACCGCCTCTTCCGTGTTGTCCGACGAGGCGTCGTTGACGAGGACGACCTCCTTTTTCAGGTCGGCGATCAGGCGCACCTGCCGTATCCGCTCGCATATGTTGCCTATGGTCGGACCTTCGTTGTAGGCCGGCACGATGATTGAGAGTATCATTAGCGGCTTAGTCTAACAGATTTGCCATGGCGAGTAAACGGGAAAGCGCCCAAAGCGCCCCTTAAGGCGGCCCGGCCGGTGGAAATCAGGCTACCCCGCCATGGGGCCGTTCGCCGGTCCCACATCGGTCGCACTCTCCTGCATCACCGCATCGAGCACCGCGCAGAGGTCCTCGACCTTGTAGGGCTTCGCTACAAAACCGAGAAAGCCGTACTCCTTGAACTGCTTGAGCACCGGGTCGTTCGAATAACCGCTCGATATGATAGCCCTGACCCGCGGGTCGATGGTGCGCAGCTTTTTGATTAACTCCTTCCCACCCATGCCGTAGGACACTGTGAGGTCGGTAATGACGATGTCGAAAGGCCGCCCCTCTCTCGCGGCCTTAACATACTGCTCGATCGCCTCAAAGCCGTCGCGGGCGAACTCGACCTGATAGCCCAGGTGGAGCAAGATCTCGACGATCACGTCCCGCACGCTCTGGTCGTCATCCATGAAGAGGAGCCTTCCCGGCCTCACGGCTGGCGCCCCCCCGATCCTGGCAGGCCCGCTCGAAGGCGCGGGACCGGCCCCCTGGTCGAGGGGATCTCCCGGTTCCGCGGCGGGCAGGTAAATGTGGAAAACACTCCCCTTGCCTACCTCGGATTCCGCCGTGATCGAGCCGCCGTGGTCCTTTACGATGGAGTAGCAGATGCTCAGGCTGAGCCCCGTGCCCTTCTCGTTGCCCATCTCCTTTTTCGTGAAGTAGGGATCGAATATCCGCTGGAGGTCGGGCCACGCGATCCCCGGCCCCTCGTCCTTGAAGAATATGCGCACGTAGCCTCCCTGCTTCAGCGCGAGCGGATTGTTCGGGCCTAGCGACACGTTTTCCGCCCCGACGGTGAGGACGCCCCCTTCTCCCATGGCCTCGTTTGCGTTCTCCACGATCCTCTGGATGACCTGACGAACCTGCGCCTCGTCAATCCGCACGGGAAACAGATCGACGGGAAAGGAGAACGAGACGGCCACCGGCGATTCGCCGAGGCACGATCTCGCGGCATCCTCGATCACAGGCGCCGGCGCCACCACCCTCCTTAAGGGCTCGCCCCCGTGCGCGAAGGCGAGCAACTGATAGGTCAGGTCCTTTCCCCGCATACAGGCCAGCTCCGCCTCGGCGAGCCGGTCGGACACCTTGTCCTTCTCCTTGAGGAACATCTTCCCGAAGGAGATGTTGCCGAGGATGACAGCGAGGAGGTTATTGAAATCGTGGGCGATGCCCCCCGCGAGGACGCCCAGCGATTCGAGCTTCCGCGCCTTCAGAAGCTCCTCCTCCATCTGCTTCTCCAGGGTGATATCCCTGAAAACGATGACCGTCCCCAGGAGGCCTCCCCCCTTGTCGGAGATGGTCGATCTCGTCTCCGCGATGACCCTCACGGTCCCGTCCCGCGCCACGAGAACCTTCTGGTTGAGCAGGACCGCCGGCTCCTCCCGGCCGTTCCGGAGGGCCTCGCCGAGCCCCGCCTGATGGTAGGGCGCCTCCATGGCGATGCGGAGAACGTCCGTGATGCCGTGGCCTATCGCCTGATCCTGCTGCCATCCGGTCAGTTTCTCCGCCGCGTTGTTCATAAGGGCGATCCGCCCCTCGCTGTCCGTCGTGATGACGCCGTCGCCGATCGACCGGAGCGTGATGCTGAGGCGCTCCTTCTCGGCGGCCAGGGCCTCCTCGGTCCGCTCCCGCTCCGCGATCTCCCTGCGCAGGTCGCCATTCGCGGTCTTTAGCCGCGCCTCGCTCGCCTGAAGGAGCTGCTTTGACACGGTCGTCTGCGCGAGGCGGTCCACCATCGTGTTAAAGTCATCGATGAACGCGGCCACCTCCCCCGACCCGCGCCGCTTGACCGGGGTCGAGAGGTCGCCCCGAATGACCCTCGATGTCGCCTCCCTGAGCCGCTTCACCGACCTCGACAGGTAGATCCCCACGACAAAGGCGATCAGCGAGACGGTGAGTATCCCGATGCCCATCGAGAAAAGGCCCGTCTGCTTGAACGACCCGATGGCCGCCTTCGACGCTTGCATGAGGAACCGCTTCGTCTCGTTGTGCCCCGCCTCGGCCTCCTTTATCGGCTTCAGGAAGTCGTCCACGTTGACCGTCGCCGCGACGCTCAGCCTGACGCCGTCGGCCGTTGCGTTGTGAAGGGGGATGATGTGGATGAACCTCTTCATGATGTTTCCATCCCCCGCCTTCAACTGGTAGTATCCGTAGGCGGGACTCGGCCCCTTCAGGCTCGTCCTCAATATGCCCTGAAGGTCGGGCAGGTGGCGGAAGACGCGGGGGAGGTTCCTGTTCTCCAGTCTCAGGTCGCGGTGGAAACGGACGATGGCCGTGTCCGACTCGAAGATAAAGGTGTAGCCTGTCTTGCCTATGGTCTGAATCGCCACTTCCCTGAACTTCTGGTCCCTCTGGAGGTCCGCGACGGTCATCCACGGCACCGACTGGATCACCATGTCGAGTTCCTGGGCGATATCGCTTACCTTGCTGTAGACGGACGCCTCACCCATCTCCCGCAGGATGATCTCGCTTTGGGACATGTCCTGCTCGTACCCCTTCTCGATGATCCGCGTGATCTCCTTCTCGATGCGGGCACCGTAGCTGCCGATGAGGATGGTAAAAATAATGATGGGGATGAGGCCTGCAATGAACGTGACGAGGAAAAGGCGCGAGCTGAATCGTTTTGGCGCGAGTCTTGAGAATCGCATGGCTCTTCTACACCACCTTACCGTGAGTACGCATACCCAGAGCTGAGAGTATAGATACCATACTTAAAGCGGTATGTGAATCAATTTATTGGGGCTCGCGTCGCTGCAATTGTTGGGGCTCGCGTCGCCCCCTCCACGGGCAAAGCCCGTGGAGCCACCCCCTCATAAAAAGGAAGGGGCGGAGGCGAAAAAATACCCGGTGGGCTCGCGTCGCCCCCCGGTTGTCCGGAAATTTTCCTGTTTGTGCCCCGGTTTCCCCAAAATACCTCAGTATATGCTTGACGGGATATCAAAAATGTGCCACAACATAAAGGGCGGTCGCGGAAAAGGCGCTAAATGTCGTGTAACGGCGCGCCCAAAGCGGCAAACTAGGGCGTACAGGACAGGGCTTACATTGCACAAGGGGGGAACAAACCGCATTCAGGGCTGAATATGGACGATTCCAACAGGACGAGAACGGAACTCATCAATGAACTGATGCGCGCGCGCGAGACAATCGCGCGGATGGAGCATGAGGTGGACAGGCAGCGCCGGCTCGGAGAGGAGCTTAAGGAGTCCGAGGGCAGGTTCAGGAACCTCGTCGAGCAGTCACTGGTGGGGGCCTACCTGATCCAGGACGGTCTCTTCATGTACGTGAACCGGGAGTTTGCCGGCATATTCGGATACACCGTCGGGGAGATCGAAAGGCTCAAGCGGCCCGCCGACCTCGTCTTTCCCGATGACCTCCCCTCCATCGAGGAAGAGATCGCGAAGAGGATGGCGGGCGAGGCCGGCCGGTCGCAGTACGAGTTCAGGGGAAGGAAAAGGGACGGGGAGATCGTCTATGTCCAGGCGTGCGGCACCAGGACGATGGAGCACGGCAGGCCGGCCCTCGTCGGGACCCTCATCGACAGGAGCGATCAGAAGAACCTGGAGTCGCAGCTCCTCAGGGACGAGACGATAAAGGCCATCGGGAACCTCGCGGGGGGAATCGCCCATGATTTCAATAACCTCCTCATGGCCATCCAGGGCCACACGTCGCTCCTTCTCCACCGTCTTACGCCCGAGGACGTCGCCTACACGAAGCTGAAGGGCATCGAGGAACTGGTGGAAAGCGGGAGCGACCTCACGCGGAAGCTCCTCGGCTTCGCGAGCGGCGCGAAGTACGAGATCCAGCCGTCCGACCTGAACGGGATCATCAGAAAGACGGCGAACATGTTCGGCCGCACGACTAAAGAAATCACCATGAAATCAGCCTACGACAAGGACCTCTGCGTCGTCGATGCGGACGGCGGGCAGATCGAGCAGATGCTCCTCAACCTCTATATGAACGCCTGGCAGGCCATGCCGCAGGGGGGGACCCTTTCCGTGTCGACGGAGAACGTGACGCTCGACGAGAGGTTCGTGCGCCCCTATGCGCTCAAGGCGGGGCGATACGCGTTGATTGTGGTGGCCGATACGGGCGAGGGCATGGACGAAAAGACGAAGGAGCACATCTTCGAGCCCTTTTTCACCACGCGGAGGGCGCAAAAGGGCACGGGCCTGGGGCTCGCGTCCGTTTACAACGTCGTCAAGGGACACGGGGGCATCATCACCGTGCAGAGCGAGACGGGGCGCGGGACGACCTTCAACATCTACCTGCCCGCCTCGACGCGGGCCTGTGAGGCGGCATGGCCCCCCGCGCCCGCGCAATCGCCCTCTCCGGTCCAGGAAGGGGCCGAGACGATCCTCCTCGTGGACGATGAAGAGGCCGTCATCGCGGTAAGCAAGGATATGCTGGAGGTCCTCGGATACTCCGTCCTCATAGCGAAAAGCGGCCGCGAGGCCATCGAACTCTTCGAGAAGCACCACGCGGCCGTGGACCTCGTCATCCTCGATGTCGTCATGCCGGACATGGGGGGTGAGGAGACCCTCGCGCGCCTCAGGGGCATCAAACCCTCTGTGGCGGTCACGCTTTCGAGCGGCTACAACCTGGAGGGACAGGTGACGAGGATCATGGAGCAGGGGTGCAAGAGCTTCATCCAGAAACCCTTCACGATCAACGTGCTATCCCAGAAGCTGAGGGAGGCCCTCGCCCCGTGATAGCGGGGCGCTTGCAAACGGGTCATCATGAGGCATGTCCCATTTCTTGACAATATCAGAGGATGGATTATCGTAAGGAGAACCCGTCATGAGAACAGTTGGTCGCATCATCGCAACAATGCTTTTTATCTGCCTGATTGTGGCGTATGCGGAAGCTTCCACGGCGTCCCAGACGGAATATGCGCCGCCGGACGGGAAAGGGCGAGTGGTCGTTGTCGTCTCCGGGCAAACGGGTCCCGCAAGCTACGCGTATATCGCAAAAGACCTTGCCGGGCAAGGCTACTATGCGGTTCTTGTGGACGGTAACGACTTCTGGAAATGGAGCGGCAAGGGCGAGACTCTCCTGAAAGATGTCATTACCCGTGCGCAACAGTCGCCGCACGCCCTGCCGGGCAAGGTGGCGGTAGTTGGCTTTTCGCTCGGTGGGGCCTCTTCCCTGAGCTATGCGACGCGACTGCCGGAACTGGTTTCAGCGGTCGTGGTTTACTACCCTGCAACCTACTATATTAAGGATGCACGCGACTTTGTCTCCAAAATCAAGGTGCCGACGCTAATGTTCGCCGCGGTTCGCGATACCTACAAGAATTGCTGTGTAATTGAGACGGCCAGGAAGCTGGCTGATGCGGCTAAGGCGAGTGAAGGCAAAGTCGCTCTGGAAGTCGTTGAGTATCCATATGCGGGCCACGGCTTTAGCATAAAATCCGTGAGCGCCTGGCGGGCGGATGATGCAGCCGACGCGTTCCGCCGGACCCTCGACCATCTGCGCAAATATCCCGGTAGCTAGCCCCCGGCAATCAATGCGTGCGGTAAGCGAGACCAGGATTTATTTCTTCATCTCCAAGCTTCGTGAGTGCCAATTTCATCCGTATAGCTTCTTGAAATGGAGCGTTTCGGATATTTTCCTTGAAGTTCAAACATCATAGTCGTAATGATTGACAGATGCGGCGCATAGCTACCGGTTATGTTTAGGAAATGAGAGGTTTCAAGGATGAGTGGTCTGGATGAGATCCAAGCGATAGTAAATGAGAGCGGAAACAGCTTTCATTCCAGAGTCGCAAATTATCTGAAAGAAAAGGAATGGCACACTCTTGTGAGTCCGTATTACATGGACAACGCAACCAACAAGGCTCGGGAGATAGACCTTATTGCAGAGAAGGCATGGATCCGGAAGGATGATACTCTCAGGGGAAGGAAGTACGGTGCCGTGGTCATCAAGCTGTTTATCGAGTGCAAGTATATTCCGCAGGCAAACGTGTTTTGGTTTAGTAACAAGGATATCGATTCGGCTAGGGAATGGGTCATCAGGAATACACCTTTGCGTAAGGATAATTTCTATACCGAGAAGCATCATTATCTTGCCTATAATCCTAAAGTGGCAAAACTATTCGCCAGTAAGTACAGGCCCAATACTGAAAACGAAGTCATTTACAAAGCCCTGAACCAAAGCCTAAACGCCATGGTCTACTTGCGAAGGCGACCACCCGTTAACCGCGAATTCAGAGAACAGCGAACACCGGTGCTTACAACTGTCGAAATGCCCGTGATTCTTTGCAACAGCTTCTCTGATTTCTACCGTGTTGATATGGACCAACCCGGAGAGCCCGAGCCGATCGAAGGCAACTTCCAATTGGAAGTGAATTACGCCTACCTCGATGATCAGAAGGACTCCAGAATGGAGTATTTCCTGGTCGACATTGTGGATTTCAACAAGTTTGATGACTATTTAGCAGTCCTTGAGGCTGATCAGAATGCTATATACGCCTTGCTGTGATCTTCTGTCCGCACGAAAACATAACTACCGGAGACGACTCCTTACAGCCCTGGCTGATCCACACGTTGCCTTTCTGGTGGTAAGTATGAGTGATTCTCGACTTCCAACTCCTTACCTGAGTAGTGCTAGAGAGCGCCATTAGGTATAGAAAATACGCAAGAACCTGATGAATCCCATTTTTTATACCGTCTACCCCGCCGCAGACAATGCTATCCGCGAAATTCACCCGGTCGGCCACATAGGACTCCCTTGAGGGGGAACGGCTCCGGGCAGTGTGCGAAGCGGGTCGTGCTTTGCTATCGGAGGGGGCGCTGAGCCCAATGGCACTGCATCTGGTAGTTCAAACGCACTTGAGGGGGGTAGCCGGGGCACCCGCTTGCGGGTCGTGGCTTTGCTATCGGAGGGGGTGCCCGGTAATTGCCGCCCACCGTGCGATCTCCGCGACCATCGCGGGGATCGTCGCCCGCTGCGGCATGATCGCTACCTTTAGTCCAGCCGCCTCCACGGCCCTCCGCGTCACGGGGCCGATCACGGCGATGGCTACGTCCTGCAAGAGCGAAACGCCGTCTTTGCCCGCGATGTCGAGGAAGTTCGTGAAGGTGGCGCCGCTCGTGAAGGTGGCGATCGAGATGCGGCCCTCCGACATGAACCGCATGAGGCGCCTCCCGTGCTTCTCCGGTTTTATGGCGCGGTAGACCGCGGGCGTGTCGATCCGCCCTCCCAGGGCCCTCACCTTTTCCGGAAAGAGGTCGCGCCCCTTTTCCGCCCGCGGCAAAAGGAGGCTCATGCCGTGAAGGCCCCTCTCGCCCCCGGCGCGCGAGCAGAACGCATCGGTCAGCCCCTCGGCGCTGAATTCGTCGGGCACGAGATCGACCCTCAACCCCGCGCGCCTCAACGTCTCCGCGCTCCCCGATCCGATGGCGCAGATCTTCATTCGCCCAAGGTCCCTCACGTCGAGGCCCAAATCCATGAGCCTTTCGAGGAAGCGGCTAAAGGTGTTCGGGCTCGTGACGACGAGCCAGTCATACGTCGAAAGCTGCCCGATGGCGCGGTCCAGGCCACTAAAGCTCGCGGGCGGCGCGATCCTCACCGTGGGGAACTCGAAGACCTCCGCCCCCAGGTCTTCCAGGGGCTCGTAGTCGGCCGTATACCCCCTCGTGATGAGCACCCTCTGCCCGAAAAGCGGCTTGGCCTCGTACCACTTCAATGCCTCCCGGAGCCGCACGACCTCTCCTACTACCAGGATCGCGGGCGGGCGGATAGCGCCCTCCCTGACGGCCCCGGCAATCTCACCGAGGGGCGCGACAATTGTCCGCTGCTCAGGCCTGGTGCCCCATCGGATGAGCGCGGCGGGCGTATCGGGCGACTTCCCGTGCCCTATCAACCGCCCGGCGATATCCTCGATGTTTTTCACCCCCATAAGAAAGACCAGCGTGCCCGCGGCATCGGCGAGGCCCGACCAGTAAGCGCTGCCCGCGCGGTCCGTCCCGGCCTCGCTTCCCGTGATCACCGCGAACGACGAGGCGTATCGGCGATGCGTCAGGGGGATGCCGGCGTAGGCTGCGGCTGCAATGGCCGAACTCACCCCCGGTACGACCTCGAAGGCGATGCCCGCCGCCGACAGCACCTCCGCCTCCTCGCCTCCCCTCCCGAAGACGAAGGGGTCTCCCCCCTTCAGCCTGCAGACGCGCCTGCCCCCCCTCGCGCGCTCCACGAGGACGCGGTTGATCTCATCCTGGGACATCTCGTGGTGTCCGCCCCTTTTTCCCGCGTAGACGAACTCCGCGTCGGGCCTCACGTAGTTCAGAATCTGCGGGTTGATGTGGAAGTCGTAGACGATCACGTCCGCCCGCCTGAGACAGCGCAAGCCCTTCAGGGTGAGGAGCCCGACATCGCCCGGACCGGCCCCCACGAGATAGACCTTTCCCTCTTGCATATCAACTACTCCCACGCCAACTGTAGCACAACACCCGCCCGCCTGGCAATTATCGGGACACCCGCAAGCGCGACCCACTCCGTGGGTGCCCCGCGGTCGCCCCTCATAAAAAGGAAGGAACGGATGCGAAAAAAGACCTTACCGGCTCGCGTCGACCCATCGCCCGAAACGCGCGGAACGCCTTGCGTGACGGTGAAATACCTATTGTGCAATACCTGTAATTATGGTAGTGAACTCCCTATATTACAGTAGTACCATAATAATGGTACAGGCGGATACGAAACATGACGGAATGCGGGGAGGTCGGCACATGGCGAAGACGCATCTCGGCGGACAGGATATAGAGGTTGATGAGGACGGTTACATTCAAGAACCGGAAAAGTGGACGAGGGCCGTGGCCGAGGACCTCGCAAAGAGGGAGCATGCCTTTCCCATGGGGGAGGAGCACTGGCTGGTGATTACCTTCCTGCGCGAGTACTACCTTACCTACGAGGTCGCCCCGCCCGTCAGGCTGCTCGTAAAAAAGACAGGGCTCGATTTGAGGACGATATACCGGCTCTTCCCGAGCGGACCTGCCTTGGGGGCATGCAAGGTTGCGGGCCTCCCCAGGCCCACGGGTTGCGTGTGATACGGAGTCGCGCTTATCTTAGCCACATCTTTGTTGTCGCATCAAAGCTTTCGTCGACGTACTATCGGTACGCCTTCGTCGGCGCATCACAGCCGCCCGCGGCGGGTACCCGCGAAGCGGATGTCGCGAAGCGGGTCGGCGCGCCGAAGGCTTGGGTGGATGCCTTTGAACACAACTCGGTATAAGCCATGGGCAGCATGCGGGGAGAATGAGTCTCGTCCGCCGTGCGACCGGTCTTTCATACGAATCGGCTCGCCTTCGCCCCCTTGCCGACCGCTTTGCGGACGTGCCACGGAAATATCGCTATAGTTCTCTATGCTGAACACTGCATCCTGTCAGACGCATCCGGCGCACAAAATTGCCTTGACAAGATAGCGGTTTTTAAGCTATATTCGCATAAGGATTTGTTGGCGTACGGGCACTTAAAAATCGCTATGATGAACAGATGGCGAACAGATAATGAACAGACAGGGCGGCCGCTATGAAAAACAGGCCCGCATTACGACGTAGAATCGAAAAAAACATCGGACAGCGGAGAAAAATGGGATTGCCCCGAGGGGGTTGTAGTATACTTATGGAGGGGTTAATGTTAAAAACAGTGACAAAGACAATTACGGTGTGTCCCTTTTCGAAACTTGAGTGCAGGGAGTGCGCTATCTACAGGGGCAGGCACGTCGAGATGTGCTCTGCTGCGCGTCATCGCTCGAACGGGGCCAGTGCGGACAGGCGTAAAGAGGTTCAGAGCTGTGCCGTGTTCACCCATTGGGATTTTCCGGAAATCCCGGACAGTCCCAATATCATGGTGAACATCGAAGACTTTATCGACAGGAGTGGCCTATGATGAGTGATTTGAGGTGTCTCGGAACCTGAAGTGCGCGAGGATTGGCTGATCTACAAAAAACAGGCCCGTCGAGATGCGCCCGGCAGCGCGTCATTGCTCGAAGGGGGTCGGTGCGGGGACAGGCATAGGAGGTTCGAAGCAGTGAGGTGTTCACCCGTCAAGAGGAATGGTGAACATCGAAGACATTATTAAAAGGAGAGGCATATGATCTGTGATTTTACGTATCTCAAACCTGGCAGCGCCAAGGAAGCGCTACAAATGCTCTCGGAGCACCAGGAGGACTGCAAGATCATCTGTGGTGGCCAGTCGCTCCTGATAGTCATGCGCCAAGGGCTCGTGACGCCGGAGTATGTTATCGACATCAAGAGGCTGAGCGAACTGAGCTACATCAAGTTCGACGCCAAGGACGGCCTGAAGCTGGGCGCCACCACCACGCACCGTCTTATAGAAAAGTCGGCGTTGATAAAGGAGAAATATCCTGTCCTCGTCGAAATGGAAGAGAAGCTGGCCTCAATCCAGGTGCGCAACTGGGGAACCATCGGCGGGAACCTCGCGCACGCGGACGCGGCAGGAGACCCGGCACCCGTCCTCATGGCGCTCGGCGGCGCCGTGAAGGTCGCGTCCGCGTCGGCCGAACGCATCATTCCCCTTGACGACTTCTACACCGACCTCTTCGAGACGGCGATGGAGCATGACGAGATTATCGTCGAGGTGATCGTTCCTCCTCGTCCCCCCAAATCCGGCACGAAGTACCAGAAATTTAACCTCCTCGATTCAGACCAGGGGATCGTCGCGGTGGCGGTAACCGTCACGCTGAACGGCGGCGGCACCTGCAAGGATGCGCGCGTCGTCCTCGGGAACGGCGCGCCCACCACCATCAGGGCCAAGGAAGCGGAGAAGGTCCTGATCGGCGCCACCCTCACCGACGCGATCTTCGAGAAGGCGGGTGAGGCTGCCGCGGCAGAGTCCCAGCCGGTCGCCGATATCCACGCGTCCGAAGAATACAGACGCCATCTCATCAAGATACTCACCAAGAGAATGGCGAAAGCGGCCTTTGAACAGGCGAAGATTTAAGGCTGACAAGGAGGTCTATCAATGGAAAGACAGCTGTTACGTCTCAACGTGAACAATCAGGACTATGAGATTTATATACACCCTAAGACCCTCCTCGTCGAGGCCATCAGGGATTATTGCGAGCTTACGGGCACCAAGAGGGGCTGTGACACGGTCTCCTGCGGCGCATGCACGGTCATCGTCGACGGCATGGCGGTAAAGGGTTGCTCCGTCCTCGCCGTACAGGCGGAGGGCACGAAGATCATGACGTCCGAAGGGCTCGAAGTGGACGGCAAGCTACACCCCATCCAGAAGGCATTCCTCGACGAAGGCGCCTTCCAGTGCGGCTTCTGTACCTCCGGCATGCTCATGTCAGCCACGGCGTTTCTGAACGAAACGAAGAACCCCACGGAGAAAGAGATCAGGGACGGCATCGAGGGGAACATCTGCCGGTGCACCGGGTACAACAGCATCGTCCGCGCCATCGATTCCGTGGCGAAGGGTAAATATACGGAGGACAAAGCATGAACAAATATACCGTAATAAATCCGCACGAGCCGTTCAGGGTACTCAACACCCACGTCCACAATGTCGATGGATGGGCGAAGGTCACGGGCAGGGCGACCTATACGTTCGACGTAAAGCTCCCCGGCATGCTCTACGGGAAGATCCTCAGGAGCCCCCACCCCCACGCTAAGATCATCAACATCGACTTCACGAAGGCCCTCGAACTCGAAGGCGTAAAGTGCGTGGCGAGCGGAAAGGACACCCTCGGCGTGAAGCAGGGCATCTGGCGGCGCTACAAGGACCTCTGCGATGAGCAGATACTGCCTGTCGACAAGGTCCGCTACATCGGCGAGCCTGTCGCTGCGGTCGCGGCCATCACGGAGGAGATCGCGGAGAAGGCGCTCGACTTGATCGAGGTCGAGTATGAGGTCCTTCCCGCCGTGTATGAGCCCCTCGACGCCATCAAGAAGGGCGCCCCGGATATTCACGAGGGTTTCGAGCGGAACATCAACGTGACCCGTCACATCGAGTGGGGCGAGGTCGACGAGGGCTTCGAGGAATCCGAGTACATCAGGGAAGACTGGTTCCGCTGCGGCGGCCAGGCGCACATGTGCATGGAGACCCGCTGCGCGGTATCGAGCTACACCCCCGACAAGAAGCTGACCATCTACCACTCGAACCAGTCCCCCTACTACATGCAGGGCCTCATGGCAGGCGTCCTCAACATGAGAGAGGGCGACATCAGGGTCGTCGCTCCGTACGTGGGCGGCGGCTTCGGCGGCAAGTTCGAGCTGGACGGCGCGATCTTCTGCAGCGCCATCCTCTCCATGAAATGCTACAGGCCGGTAAAGATCGTCTACACGAGGGAAGAGGACTTCATCGCCTCGAAGCGCCGGACCCCCATGTTCTACTACACCCGGACAGGCGTGAAGAAGGACGGTACCTTCATGGCCCGCGAGGCCAAGGTCTTCACGAACGGCGGCGCCTACACGGGCATGGGCGCAACGGCCCTCTACCTGACCGGCTTCTTCCACTCCTTCCCCTATCGGTGGCAGGGCGGCTACCGGTATGACGGCTATCGCGTCTACACGAACACCCTCCCCTCCACCTCGATGCGCGGCTTCGGCGCCCCCCAGGCCATGTGGTGCTCCGAGCAGCAGATCGAGTGGATCGCGGCCGACCTCGGCCTCGACCCGATTGAAATGAGGCGGAAGAACGCCCATCAGGAAGGGACCATCCTGCCCGGCCAGGCGACCATCGCAAGCTGCGGCATCGACCAGTGCTTCGACGAGATGAAGAAATGGATCAAGGAGAAGGGCAAGCTGGCCCCGAACCGGTCAATCGGCATCAGCGCCTGCGGTTTCATGTCGGGCGGTATCTTCAACTGGTTCGACAGCCCGTATTCCTTCTCGTCCGCTGTAGTCACCATCAACCAGGACGGCACGGTGGAGTTGCACGTCGGCTGCCAGGAGATCGGCCAGGGCTCCAACACGACAATGGCCATCATCTGCGCGGAGGCCCTCGGCGTGAAGGTCGAGGACATCAAGGTCCACTCCGGCGACACGGATCACTGCCCTCCGGACCTCGGCGCGTGGGGTTCCAGGCAGACCCTCATGTCGGGCAATGCCACCAAGATGGCGGCGGAGAACGCAAAGAAGCAGCTCCTCGAGTTCGCCTACGCCCAGTCCGGCCTCAACATCGTCTATGACCTCGACATCAAGGACAGGTGGGTCCACGCAATCGCCCGTCCGGAAAGGGGCTATGACTTCGTAGAGCTTGCCAGGAAGGCACTCCGCGGCAAGGACGGCCAGAAGATCGTTGGCAGGGGCTACTACACGCCTCACAGAAAGGGTATGATCTCCCCCGCCTACAGCTACATGCTCCAGGGTGTTGAGGTAGAGGTGGACGAGGAGACGGGCAAGATCACGCTCATCGACAGCCTCACGGCCCATGACTGCGGCCAGCCCATCAACCACCTCGGCCTTATCGGCCAGCTCGAAGGCGCCTTTTCCATGGCCGCGGGCTACGGTTACCTCGAATATATGCCTTATGAAGACGGCAAGCTCATGAACCCGAACCTGGTCGACTACAAGATGATCAGGGCACCGGAGATGCCTCCGGCGAACATCGCCGAGATCGACACCTACGAACCGGAGGGACCCTACGGCGCAAAGGAAGCAGGCGAGGGTCTCACGAACCCGACGGCCGCTGCCATCGGCAACGCCCTGTTCCACCGCTTCGGCCTCCAGATGAAGGAGTGCCCGGTGCGGCCGGAAATGGTGGTCAATGCCCTGAGAGAGCAGAAAGAGCAGAAAGAGAAGCAAGGTAAATAATTACAAGGAGGGATAAGCATGAGCTTAAGCGGTCCAATATTATGCCCTGTGTGCGGTAAGAAGGCCAAGACCGGCAGCGCAATAGACTGCGCCCGCCATATGTTCGGAACAGGCGATCAGCCCCACCGGAAATGGGTTGACGCGATGGTGGCCGATCAGGGGGAGTCGTTCATCGACCTTATGATCGAGCAGGCCACGAAACCCGGCAACAGGAGTTATGTCCTTCTCGGTGAGGTTATTCAGAAGGACGCCGAGAAAAAGGCAGCGGAGAAAAACGCAGCCGAGGAGAAGAAGTAGCAGGGACCTGATCCCCGGCATTCGAATACAGGAGGAATACATGATAATCGAAGGAAAGTTTAACGTCAAAGCGCCCATTCAGAAGCTGTGGGACACGCTCTTCGACGTGGAGGCCCTCGCCGCCTGTCTTCCCGGCGCCGAAAAGATCGCGAAGATCGATGACAAGACGTACGATGTCACGATGAAGCAAAGGGTCGGTATCGTCAAGGTCACGATGTCGGGGCGGCAGGTTCTCACGCAGGTCGAGGCGCCCAAGCACCTCGAAATGGAGGGCGAGGCCGAGGATAAGACTAAGCTCGGCCGCATGAAGGACAAGGTC
>JBEKJU010000044.1:0-18969 GCA_050011095.1 Syntrophorhabdales bacterium | reverse complement strand
GGGCACGGGGCTTCCTTCGGGATATCTGACGAACATCCCCTCATTCAACTTCAACCTCAACGATTCGATGACGAGCGGCACGGGCTCGCAGATGCTCAACCTCGCCATGCAGCAGATTCAGGCGCAGCAGGCGGCGTCAGGGGGTTTCGGCTCGGGCAACCAGGCGACTGCCCTCGCGAACTATATCGGCGGCACCTATGAGCCGACCCTCTACAACCAGGCGTATCAGACCTACCAGACGAACCAGATCGACCCCAGGGAGCTGATCTACGGCATGCTCACGGGGAATACGGGCGGCTCGGGACAGTCCACGGCGAACACCCTGGCGAACCTCTACACGGGGACGTCATCGGAGGCGCTCGGCTCGGCGAACGCCCTCACGAGCATGCTGACGGGCCTGGGCACGGGCGCCACGGGGGGCATGGGGAACATGTACCTCAACTATCTCGGCAATCAGAACCTCGTGAACGCCCTGGGCCAGAATAGCGGCATGAGCAATCTCTATTCGAGTCCCGTGAATGCTTCTTCGGCCCTGTGGCTGTGAGCGAGGTGATCCATGAAAAACCCGATATCGCTTTCGCGAGGGAGATGACCCATGCGCGATCCATTAAAACCCTCCATTTTTTACCGCGGCGCGCGCCTCTACGGAAAGCCGGGCGATACGCACGCCGATATCATGAGGGCCCACAACATCGCCGCGTCCGCCCCCCACGAGGAGGGCTTCGTCACGGGTGAGGGCCGGTTCCTCACCCGGGCGGAGGCGAGGCTCTGGCGTGCGCAAAGGCCGGAGGCCAATGGAAGATGGGCGGGCCCCGGCGAAGGCGGCCCGGCGTCGGCCCAGGCGCGCGATCCGCGACAGGATAAGCCCGCGGGCCCCGTGAGTCTCAGGAACAAGGCGGTCCTCTGCTACGACCTCGGGCTTTTTACGGAGAACGCCCTCAGGCTCGTGCGCGACTGCGCCTCCGTCAAATATTTCGTGCCGTGGCAGGACGCCTTCCCCGAGCCCTTCAAGGCGCTGATCGGCGACGGCCTGGACGGCCTTGAGCGGGTCGCGTCTTTCGAGGAGCACCTGGACGGGGCGGACTTCATCTTTGTCCCCGATACGACGTGCGCGGGGTTGGTGGAGTGGCTGAAATCCCACGGCTACCCGGTGGCGGGCGCGGGGGCCGCGGAAAGGCTGGAACTTGACCGCTGGCACGGCAGGCAGCGGCAGCAGGCGAACGGCCTGCCCACGCAGGAGACGCTCCGGGTCAAGGGCGTGACGTCGTTCAGGAGGTTCATCAAGGAACACAGGAACTATTTCATCAAGATCGACATGTTCAGGGGCATCGAGGAGAGCTTCAGGCATATCGACGAGCACCAGACGGAATGGACGGTCGATAGGATCGCTTACAAGCTGGGCCCCTACAAGGAGGACATCGTCTTCATCTGCGAGGAGCTTATCGACGGGGTGGAGCCCGGCATAGACGCCGTCACCTGGGACGGCGAGCTTCTCTTTCCCGCGTGCTGCGGTTACGAGGCGAGGGGCGGGATGATCGAGAGGGCCTACCGGGGCGAGGCGGACCTTCCGGCCCCCTTAAGACAGGTCCACCAGGGCCTGGCGCCCGAATTCCACAAGGCCGGAACCCGCTTCTTCTACTCGGCGGAGTTCAGGATGGGCCCGGACCGCGTGCCCTATCTTATCGACCCCACCATCAGGCTCGCGGCGCCCGGCGTGGCCGCTATCCAGTCCGAGCTTTTCGAGAACTACCCGGAGGTGGTCTACGGCCTCGCCGCCGGGCAAAAGATCCCCCCTGTCGTGAGATACAGGTACGCGGCCGCGGCCACCCTGGAATCGCCCGAGGCAAAGAAGATGTGGGTCAATATCTCGTTTCCCGGCGATCTCAGGCGATGGCTCAAGCTCCGCATGGCGGTCCGCAAGGGCAACGATTACTACTGCGTGCCGGGCTTCGAGTCGGTTGGCACGGTACTGGGCTTCGGCGATACCGTCAGGGAGGCGGTGAGCCAGGCGAAGGACCGCGCGAAAGAGGTGAAGGCAAAGAGACTCACCTCCGACACGGACAGCCTCGACGAGATCGTAAGGGAGATCGAAAAGGGCAGACAGTACGGGATCAATTTCTAGAAAATCACAGGCAGGCCCTCGCGCGTTGCGGAAGGGCCCGCCCCTCACACGGAGGTGATTCATGGGACAGGCATCAATCGCGCCATACCCCCGGTTCAAGGCGTTCTCCCCCGGAACAGGCAATCCCCTTTCGGGCGGGCAGCTCTACACACTCCAGCCGGGCACATCGGGCCTCGGCTATCTGAAGGCCACCTACACGGACTCAGGCGGCCTCACGCAGAATACGAACCCCGTGATCCTCGACTCAAACGGCGAGGCCAACGTGTGGCTCTCGGGGTTCACGAAGCTCGTCCTCCAGGACGCGTTCGGCGTCCAGGTCTGGTCGGTGGACAACGTCTCGTCCATGCCGAGCACGACACTCACCCAGGGGCAGTGGATACCCCAAAACCTCGCGGTCACCTGTATATCGGCAACCCAGTTCTCGACGCCGGGGAACCAGACCGGCATATTTCCTCCGGGCATCAGGGTGAGCGCCGTCGTATCGGCGGGTACGATCTACGGGACGGTGACGGCGTGTGCCGCATCGGGAACGTCCATAATTACGACCGTGACGGTTACATGGGACTCGACAGGACTCGACGGGTCGCTCTCATCGGTCGGGACGGGCCTTATCACGCCGCCCCCAAACACCCTGCCTATCTACCCCCCCACGACAATACAGGGCAGCCAGTTCCCCTATACGCTGACCCTCGCCAACATGATGCAGACGACATTCCTGATCCCCACTTCCGCCGCCGTGGTCAACATTCCCCCGGCCGGCGGCTTTGCGCCGGGCGCATGGGCGGAGCTTATCAACATGAACCCTTTTCAAAATGTAGTGGCGCTCACCATTACAGGCGGAGGAACCTGGTGGAACCAGGGGCTCTCCAGCGTCGCCCTTCCGGGGAAGACCAAAATATGGACGGATGGGACGTACTGGTATGTGTCGCCCATGGATGTGCCGATTCCGCAGGCTACGGTGTTGAGCGCGGGAACCGCAACATCACTTACCTCCGTAAGCCTGGCGTCTTATGTCCCGCCGGGAGCTACCCGGATATGGGGCACGCTGCTCAACAATGGTACGACCGGCAACTCATATATATCTCCTACAAGTTCTTCCGCGGGCGGGGGCCTCATAGAAGTAACGGCGTCTGGCGCGGCGACTGGGGCTCCTTTCTCCCTGCCGCTCCAGACGCCCCAGACGATCTAGTACTACATAAGCGGCGGTTCTTGCACGATCAGGCTTACCGGGTATTCGTTCTAAGGAGGAGATCATGATAATAGTGTTCCAGGCCCAGACGAACGGCCCCATCACGAATATGCGCTTCGAGCCGTCCACCTATGTCCTTCAGACAGGAGAGATTGCGCTGACAGGGACGACGGCGATCCCGACGCTTACCCCGTGCGCCATCTGGAACGGCGCCGCGATAGTGGATTACCCGAACAAGTACGCATTGCTTCTGGCGCTCCAGGCAACGGACGCGGAGATGCCCAGGGCGGCGGAAGACGTGATAGGCGCGCTGATCACCGCCGGGACAATCGCCCTGACCGCCCTTCCGGCCGCGACACAGACGAGGTACAACGCGAAGAAGGCGGCCAGGGCCGCGTATCTGGCCGCAACGACATAGCAAGACTCACCCGGCCGGGTCGGGCGATGGCGATGAGGGGAGGGCACATGGACTACGACAGGGAATTGTGCGACGAGCGCCACAAGGACGTGGAGAGGCGCCTCGAAAAAGCGGAGAAGGAGGAATGCGACCTCCACGGCAGGATCGACGGCGTGATCGCGGCGGTCAACGGCAAGTTTACGCGCCTTTTGTACTGGATAATGGGACTCCTCGCGGCCTCCGTGGGGGGGACGATCATGATCGTGGTCATGCTCCTTACAGGAAAGGGGAAATAGTCCATGAAGACATCTTTTTCGGAAGCGATTGAATTCACGTTCCGGGCCGAAGGCTTCTACTCGGACAATGCCCGCGACCCCGGAGGCGAAACCATCCTCGGTATATCGTCTCACTATTGGCCCAGGGAGTATGCAATTATCAAGGACATGGTCCCCGGGGACGCCACGGCATACGCTACGGAGTTCTATCATAGGCATTTTTGGGATGACCTTGACTGTGACAACCTCACCCATCCCCTCGATGTGGTCGTCTTCGACTCAGCGGTCAATCCCGGACCGTCGTGGGCGCGGCATACGCTTCATCTCACACAGGACTGGAAAGAGTTCCTGACGATGAGGGAACAGCACTATCGGACAGCGGCGAACTCGAAGTTCTTGAAAGGACTTTTGGCCAGGTGTCAGGCACTGAAAAACAAATACAGCAAGGAGGGTTGATACGATGATGTACGTGATCGGAATTATGATCGGGATCGGACTTTTGCTCGTGGCCGGCCTTTGCGTCTACAGCCGGCGGGCCTATATCGGGCGGAAGGTGAAGCAGACGGAGCAAAAGGAGGCCACTTTGAAGCAGTCCGCGGCGAAATTGGCGACTGCGGCAAAGACGACGGAAGCGGCAGTGAAGACCGCCGTGGACGAGGTGAAGAAGGGGTAAGAAGAAGGGGTAAGGGGTATGAAAAGGTTCCTCTGGGCGCTCGTCGGTAACGATGAGAACGACGTCTCCACCGGGGCGGTCCTCGGTATCCTCGTCGTGGTCTCCTGGGTGGCGGCGTTCATCTGGGCCCAGCATACCGGGGATCGCCTGAAGGTCTCCCCGTCGGAGATCCTGCTTCTGGCCGGCGGCCTCATGGCGATCCCCAAGGCATCGGCCCTGTTGGGTAAAAAGGGAGGTAACAATGCGCCTGCGAACAATTCTTGAGCTTGGCCTCGCGACCCTCGTCGTAGCCATGGCCGCCCACACGGTGTACGACTTGCGCCGTAGGCCCGCGCCCGTGCCTGCGGCGCAGTACGCGCCCGCCCCCTCGATTCCGGGGGCGGAAAAAATCAAGACCGTGATGGTTCCGGGTCCCACGAAGATCGTCACCATCGAGAAGCCTGTCATCGTTTCGAGCCTGAAGCTCCCCGATGCGATCGCGAAGGACCCGGACAAGCAGGTGACGGCCACGGCCCAGGTCGCGCCCTATGCGGGCAAGACCGACGCGGTTTCGGTGATGGACACGAAGACGGGCGTCAGCGAGATCGAGCTGAAACAGGAGAAGCTGCCCTTCTTCGGGTTCGTGAATCAGAAGGAGACGGGCGTCCGGGCGGGCGTGGGCGTCAACGGGTATACTGGGGAGGTCTACGGCAGGTGGACCTTCGCCCGGACGGGAGACGTCTATTGGGCGGCCTACGGCGCCGCCGGGACAGACCAGCGCATGCAGGCGGAGGGGAAGGTGATGCTGGACGTGGGGTTGCGGTGGTGAGGGGTGAGCTTACTTGTCTGTGTGAAACGTGAACAATATATTACAAGGGGGAGAGATGAGAAAGTTCCTTGACATCCTTGATTATAGGCGATACATTATCGACGTGCAGGGTAGCAAGGGTCGGGCACGCGACGAGACAAGTGTGTGCTTATCAGACACAGGTTTAGATTTTCTCTATTTTCCGCGATAAGAAACCATATGAGGTCTAAAGAAGACACTGAAGGGGTCATATATGAGCGAAAAGCGAGAGTATGATTTCCAGGGAAGAAAAGTCTTGGGGCAAGAAATAGACGTTAAAACAGAAAAAGACGACTGGAACATTTACAGGCTTGCTGATGGTACTGTGGTGAAAGTTAAGACTGTCATAATCTCCATAGCGAAGCTGGATGAATACGATCCTGCCGGTAATCCAGTTTACGTAGTGAATGCATCTCCTGTTATAGGAATGGATGTCCCCCCAAACCTTAAGAAAAGAACGTAAGTGAGTATGTCATGATAACCATATCAGCACCATCAATGGTTCAAAACTCAGGTGTTCTATTTGAAGGTACAGCTGTTTCACGACAGTTAATTACGTCCCAAGAAAAGGGGGAACCGGAAGGCTTTGAGGGCCTCACTTCCTATTATGTATATAGCAACGAGATGGGCAACGTCTGGTTTCTGAGCAATACAGACGTTTTTTTGCCTCTTTTGGCCGAAAACGGCTTGCTCCGAAGGGCAGTTCAAAATCTTTGGAGCGCATACCGGTATAGTCAAGAATATACGGCATTTCTTTTGGGGAGCTACAGCAAGGAGGAATTCCGGGAAGTGGCAAAAACATATGCTGAACCGTTTGACGATAGCATAGATGACATGATGTTGAAGTACGCTGCGGCCTTGCTTCCAAACGTAGTTGGCGAATCTCTCGATTCCTCGGATTTTTCAACTATGCTTAACGTGGATCACAAGCGCGTCTCAGATGTGTGCGCCCTCACAAAAGGGAAGACCTACGAAATTGAGGGCAAATAGAGATGGTTGAGCAAAACACAACGCCCGCAGCAATACACGGTGACCGTATTCTTATAACAGGTCAAAAAATCTTCCTATCTGGGCGCCCGATAAAATTAATCGATGAGGTGGTATACCCCATAAACGTCAAGGAACGGGGTAACGCTATTATTATAAAGGAGTGTGCTAAAAAGGAACCACAGATAAAAGAATACTCAATGCGCAACAAAGATGACAAGATATCGGGTAAGATTTTATGGGGTTATACGACAACCCTGCTGGGCCGTGACGATATTACCATAGGTGGTGCGGGTCGAACAAGTTCTCATCCAGGGCAGCAACTCGACGTTACGGGCGGCTGCTTCATGGAAATTGTAAGCGGATGGTGTGGAACGCCGCTCGCTGAGCATCCTAAAGACGCCCTTCTTTCGTAAAATTTATTGCAGAGGAGCTATTAGCTGTCTCGTAATTGCATTGCACGCCGTCATTCCGGCGGACGCCAGCATCCAGGGATTTTCTGGATGCCACGCGACCCGCAAGCGGGCACCCCGGTCCGGCATGATGATACTATTACGAGACAGCTACTTACATCCCCTACATGATCTCCTGCCCCTGCCGCCTTTATTTTCACTCCCCTACTTCCCTATGCAGAATCTGCTGAAGATCTCATTCAATACCTCGTCGCTCGCGGCCTCGCCCGTGAGCCCGTCAAGGCAAAAGAGGGCCTCTTTCAGCTCGAAGGCGAGAAACTCGATGGGTGAGGCGGCCCCGGCGACCGCGCTTGCCCGGCCGAGGGCCGATTCCGCCCTGGCGAGGCCGTCCCGGTGGCGCATGTTCGTGATGACGGGACCGGGGCCCCTCGGGCGCCCTTCCGTGAAGACCGCATAGAGCCTCTCCTTCAGCTCGTCGAGACCCGAGCCCGCGCGCGCCGAGACAGATAGGGGGGCCGGCGCGGCAAAGGCGACCTTCGCCACGTCCGCATCGCGGATTGCCCGGCCGAGGTCCGCCTTGTTGAGCACGGCGACGATCCGCCTGCCCCGGACAACGCGAAGGACCTCGTCATCTTCCGGGCCGTAGGGCGCGGACGCGTCGATGACCCAGAGGATGATATCGGCCTCGGGTACCCGTTTCTTGACGCGGTCTATCCCCTCCTTCTCGATGGGGTCGGCGTCACCGGGCGCTCGCAGGCCCGCCGTATCGGTGATAACGAACTTCACGCCGTGGACGCGGAGCGTATCCTCGACGAGGTCGCGGGTCGTGCCGGGAATCGGCGTGACAATGGCCCTTTCGCGCTCGACGAGGGCGTTGAGGAGGCTCGACTTGCCCACGTTCGTCTTTCCCACGATCAGGACGTCGAGGCCCTGCCTTATGGCCCTGCCCGCGTCATAGGACGAGACGAGGCGGGAGATGTCGGCCCGGAGGGCCTCGATCCGGCCTTTCCGGTCGCAGCCGGGCCGCATCCCGATCTCCTCCTCGGGAAAGTCTATCTCCGCCTCCACCTCGGCGAGGAGTTCCAGGATCTCCCGCCTCGCCGCGTTGATGCGGCCGGAGAGCATGCCGCCGGCCTGCATGAGGGCATAGCGCAGCTCCTCGGCATCCTCGCTCTCGATGATGTCGAGGACCGATTCGGCCTGGGTCAGATCGATCCTCCCGTTCAGGAAGGCCCTCTTCGTGAACTCCCCCGGCCCGGCGAGCCTCGCGCCGTGCTTCATCATGAGGCCGAGGACGCCCCTCTGGGCGGCGAGACCGCCGTGGGAGTAGACTTCCGCCATGGGTTCCCTCGTATAGGTGCGGGGGCTTTTCAGGGAAACGGCGAACACCTCGTCCACATCGGTATTCGTGGCCACATCGGTGATATGGCCGAGATAGAGGTGGTGGGATGCGAGGGAGCGCACAGGCTTCCGGGGCCGGAAGATCGCCCGCAGAATGGCATGGGCCAAAGGGCCGCTCATCCGTATCACGCCTATGCCGCCAACGCCTGCGGGCGAGGAGACGGCGCAAATCGTGCTATTATCGGGGCTCACGTCGCCCCCTCGACCGGCAAAGCCGGTCGAGCCTCCCCCTCAACAAAAGGAAGAAGCGGAGGCGAAAAAATACCTCGTCGGCTCACGTCGCCCCCTCCGTCCGCGAAGCTCACGGAGTCCTCCCCCTCAACAAAAGGAAGAAGCGGAGGCGAAAAAATACCTCGTCGGCTCACGTCGCCCCCTCCGTCCGCGAAGCGGCCGGAGCCTCCCCCTCATGAAAAGGATGGACCGGAGGCGAAAAAGGGCGGCTCGCGGCTCGCGTCGCCCCCTCCTCTCGTGCCGCCTGTTCTTGCCGGGTAGTGTGCGCGGCCTCACCGTCGCAAATGAGAGGTAAGGCTTGTATCCGCGGGTGCGCTCCCCCTCATGAAAAGGATGGACCGGAGGCGAAAAGATCATACTTCGTTGTCTCCTCGACGGTCCTCGAACGCGACTCGGCATCGCCGTCAGTCGCCCTGTCCGCGGCCGCATCCGCGCCGCCCGCCGCCCCCTCCGTCTTCGGGGCGCGCATCCGGACCGCCCGCGCGCCCGTGTCCCTCCGGTGTTTACGTCTCGTGGCGCGCATGGGCGGGACCAACCGGGGCGATCACGACCTTCTTCGTGTGGCCGTCCCCCTCGCTATGCGTCGCGACCCGGTTGTTGTTCTTGAAGAGCGTGTGGATGATCCGGCGCTCGTAAGGGTTCAGGGGCTTCGTCCTGACCGGTTTTCCTTCCTTCCTCACCTTCTCGGCGAGCCTCTTCGCCATCGCGATGATCGTCCGCTTTCTCTGCTCCCTGTAGCCGTTCACATCGAGGAGGAGCTTCAGGTTCTCCTTGTAGCGCTTTGCCATGGCGAGCTTCAGGACGTGCTGGAGCGACTCGAGCACCTCGCCGTCGCGACCGGTGAGGGACTCCTCGTCGGACGACTCGATGGCGAAATACATCCTGTCCCTTTCGAGCGTCGTCTCGATCCTCAGGGAGATGCCGTAAAAACCGGCGACCTCCGTGAGGAACCTCTTTCCGAACTCAACGGGTGTCTCCTCTTCCTTGGGCTCCTCCTTCGGCCGGAGCCTCGCTACGATCCTGATCTTCTTGCCCCCGAGCAGTCCGAGGATACCCTTCGTGTCAACCTCCGTCACCTCGATGTCGAGGTCCTTCTCCTCGGCGCCCAGGCTCATGGTAGCCTTCCTGACGGCTTCCTCGTAGGTTTTGCCTTCAACTTCCACGAAATCCATGCCTACGCCTCCTTTAGGCGACTTGCTTGTTGATGTAATACTGCTGACCGATAGATATCACGTTGTTCACGAGCCAGTAAAGGACGAGCCCGGCGGGGAAGCCCCAGAAGAGGAAGGTGAAGAATATGGGCATGAACATCATCATCTTCGCCTGCATGGGGTCGCCGGCCGTGGGGGTCATCTTCTGCTGGATGACCATGGTGATGCCCATGATAAGGGGCAGCAACCGCAAGGGGAGGGCGTAGCCGGCTACGTGCAACGTGAAAAGGTCCTCAGGCGCGGCCAAATCGTTGATCCACAGCATGAAAGGCGCGTGGCGGAATTCGATGGCGGCCATAAGCACCTTGTAGAGCGCGAAAAAGACGGGGATCTGGATCACCATGGGTAGGCAGCCCCCGAGGGGATTGGCGCCTTCCTTCTTGTAGATGCCCATCATCTCCTGGTTCAGCTTTTCCTTGTCGTTTTTGTATTTCTCCCTGAGCTGGGCGATCTTGGGCTGGAGTTTCTGCATGTTCTTCATGGACTTGTAGCCCTTCAGGCTGAGGGGGTAGAAGATGATCTTGATGAGGATCGTCAAGAGTATGATGTCGATGCCGTAGTTATGGGTGAACCGGTTCGCGTAGTTCATGCCCCAGAGCATAGGCTTCGCGATGATGTCGAACCAGCCGAAGTTGACGATCTTGTCCGCGTTGATATTGAGCCCCTTGAGGAGGGAGATCTTGTTCGGCACGAAGTAGAGCGTCGCGTCGAAGGCGCCTTTCGCTGATATGAGGCGCTCGACCGGCGTGTCCTGCACCTTCGTCACGAGGAGGTCGGGCCTCGTATCGCCGGGCGCCATGATGAAGGAAAAATAGCCCTCGTCGAAGCCGGCGTACTCATAGGCCGTGCCGGCGTTAACGGGTTTATCGGACTTGGCGATCTGGTCTAGCCTGCCGCCGTCATACACGAAGGGCCCCTTGAAGATATAGCCCGATGATTTCTCCTTGAGCGACATGACGGCGAAATCCGCGTAGGCTGTCCCGCCCTTGTCCGCCCCTTCCGTCAGGACCGCGACGCCGACCGAGTAGCTGTCGGGGTAAAACGTGTAGGTCTTCGTCACCCTGGCCCCGCTCGCGAGGATACCTGAAAAGACGAGCCTTTCAGGCTTGTCCCGGACGACGATATCACCCCTGTCGGATGCGAACCTCACGTCGTCGCCCTCCGCTTTTCCGTTCTCTATCAGTGAGACGGTGGGTAGGTATTGGTAGGGCGAGATGTTCTGGATAAGCTCCTTGCCCTGCAGGCCGCCCACGGTCTCCTTGTATTCCCTGAGGCGTACGCTTGTGATGCCCCCTCCGACGTCCTGGAGGACGATCGTCATCTTCGATGTATCGACAGTGACCTGCCGTACCGCCTCCTGCGCCGCCGTGGAACCAGGCGGCGACACCGCCTGATCCATCCCCTGGGGAGAGGCCGCCTGACCCTGGGCCGGATTCGAGGTCCCGCCGCCCCGCGCGGGCGACTGGACACCGCCCTGGCCTGTCGGCTGGTGCGTTGTCTTCGGTGTGAAGAGATACTGCCAGACGAACAGGATGCCTATCGACAGGACGACAGCTATAATCGTTCGTTTTTCCATTATGCCTCCATTTGTTGGGGCTAGCGTCGCCCCCTCCACGGGCAAAGCCCGTGGAGCCTCCCCTTCATAAAAAGGAAGGGGCGGGGGCGAAAAAATACCACCGATGGCTCGCGTCGCCCCCTCCACGCGACCCGCAAGCGGGTGCCCCGGCCCGTGGAGCCTCCCCTTCATAAAAAGGAAGGGGCGGGGGCGAAAAAATACCACCGATGGCTCGCGTCGCCCCCTCCACCGGCAAAGCCCATCCAACCGGGTAGGGCCTGTTTTTGCCGGGCACCCGCGACATACGACTGATGTTATTAACCGTCTCATAATTGTCTGTACGCCGTCATTCCGGCGAACGACAAGGTGGCCACGAGGGGGGGTCCGGCTCTCGACCCGGCAACCGGGTCGAGAGCCGACAAACAACGAGGGACGAATGCGAGGGGGTAGGCATGGGCTTATGATAAACTTGCGGGGTCTTTACCTGATTTCTTTATAGCATAAAGCTCCTTCTCATGGCTATCAACATGGCATGGCAGGCGGCGAGGAGGTTCTCCGGCCGGGGGGCCGGCGCCGGCAGCAGGGCCGGGGAAAGCAGAAAACCCAGAACAAAAGTGAGGGCGGACGCGCAGGCGAGAAACGCCTTTTTCAGGGAATCGCGTCCTATCGTTCGGTCGAGGATTGGCGCGCCGCCTATATTTTGCTCATCCGGCATGGTCTCTGTTTGCCGCAGCTCGTGCGCAATTTTTTCAGGGACGCCCAGATACGAGGCATACAACTTGATATAGCCTTTTACGTAGACGGGGTGGGGCAGCATGGCCCAACGACCCGATTCTATCGCATCCAGGGAAGATTTCTTGATGAAAAGGGCGCGGGCGGCGCTTGCCAGGGATACCCGCCGTCCTTCCCTCTCATCTCTCAGGATCGCGCCTATTCTTGAAAGATCGGGGGTCCCGGCATCCCCCTCTTTCTCTTTCCCGTGCCCCCTCTCGAAAGGGCGCATCTTGCAGCGTAACAAGGTCTCTCTCCGCACGCGTAATGTACCGACGGAAGATGATAAAGCAAAAGACATGCCAGAGAGACGCCGCGGAAAAGATGCATAAAATCGCATGCCTTCCGAAAAGCGGACAAAAAGGACCCCCGGCAGAAAAGGGGCGGTTTCGGCACGCCGACCGTCGCGGACCGCGGCGACAACGGACGGATGCCGGCCCGCTGCCGTGGGTTATCGCCCCGGAGGCGGACAATGGGGCCTGTGCGAAAAAAGAAGGGCCGACCGTGCGATTTCGCACCCACCCTTTCCCTTCTATTTTGTATGGTCTTATTTGGGGTCGTGGCGGCGACTTACGATCAGGAAAGGCTTATAACACTCGGAGGGCGCGAGACGCGTCCATCCCCTATTACTCCTCCTCCACCTCAGTCCTTTCGGCCCCCTTCCCGCCCGTCTCCCCCTCGTTTAGGAACGCGGCAAAGGGTGTGTTGAAAAAACGAAGCTCCGAGTGCTCCTGATATTCCCTCTGTTTTCCACTCTTGCCCATGTCAAGGATCACTTCCGTGAGAACGAGAAAGGCGTTGTCGTCAATCCGCGCGTCGCGGCACCATCCCTTCAGCACGTCATGCCCCTCACCCACGACGAACTGGTATTTTTTCCGGAGGATGATCGCGCTCATCCGCTTCACGTGTTCTCTGTTCCCCGGATCGACTACATATTTTCTCTTGCAGAACATAAAAGAAGCATAATTATGATTGTCAATGATGTCAAGCTATTGCGGAAGGAGATCTGCCCTGTATCATGATATTCTCAGAAAACCCGAGGTTTCGCAGTCGTTTCGCCCTGGAGGCCTGTGGCCCGGTCAACCGATATCTGTACATCAACCACATTCCCGGCGGGGGCGCCGGCGCAAGACTTACCGTGCTGGGTCCTTTAGTAGGATTCGCCTATGGATTAGCCTACAGGAATATGGTATGAAAATCCTGCTACCCGACTAATGCTTTATTTCCCAATTACCAGAACCGAGAAGCTGTCCTTTATCATTGTAGGGCGCGGCCTTGATCCTTCCACCGTTGATGTTGCTTGCGGAGAAAACTGTGCGGCGGGCAGATAGATGTTGTGTGTCTTGGGGTCAATCGCCATCGTGCGAGATCCGCGCTGCGTAGTAACGGTCTCTAATACATCGTACCTGCCGGGAGAAGACTCCCGCACCACGGTAAGGGTACCATCTCCATTGGCGCTGAACGCCAGTCCCGTTTTCGGATCAAAACCATTTCCGTCAACACCTTCGCCAATCGGCACGGTGGCGATTACCCTGCCGATCTCCGTGTCCAGAATGGTCATGACCCTGTTGTGGCATCCCGAATAGACGCGGTGATGCGCCGCATCAAGTCCCATCCCGGTGGGTTCCTCGCAAGGCTTGAGGGAAAACCTTTTCGTCAACGAGAGCTTCCGGCTGTCTATTTCCACTACCTCATTGGTGTCTTCGATATTTACGTAGACCCTGCCTTTGCCGTCTGCCGCCGCAAATTCCGGTTTGCCGCCAAGGGCAATCGTGCCTGCAACCGCGCCGGTTGCGGCTTCGAACACAGTGGCGTCCTTGCCACGGCCATTGAAAGTGAATACTCGTTTAAAGGCAGGGTCGTAAAGGATGGCATCGGGGTTTTCTCCGGTTTTCACCTGGCCGAGGACCTTCAGTGTTTTCAGATCGAAAATGGTAGCCGTATTTGCCCTTCCGTTACTGGTAAAGCCCCGGTTCAGCTCCCGCGCTATGGCGATCCCATGCACGCCCGGAGTGTCGGCAATATCGCCCACGACCTTATCTGTGTCGATATCGACCACTATAACGTGGGTGGACCGGGAAATGTACAGCCGCCTGGCTTCGCCGTCTACAGTCAGGTAATCCCAACCGCCGATCCCGCCCGGCTGCAGCTTTTTGATAACGTGATATCCCGGGTCCGCGGCATAGGAAATAGTACCGGCAAGGAGACTGCAAAACAACAATATGAATGCCTTCAAGATGTCACCGCCTCAAGCGGAATTGTTTAGGGAATTCAGGAACATCCAAGGGGATTCCCCATTGTTTGAAAAGCCGCGGCAGAACGTTCCTCCTCCAACAATTTACGTAGACCCGCCTGGCCGCTCGCTATCCGGCCCCGCATCACCGGATAGCGGAGTTCAGTTCGTCATTCTTACCGGTGTCCCTCCCAGTGCTTTTCCCGCTCCCACCTCTGCCAGTTCCTGTGCAGATCTCCTACGGGTATGGGGCGGTAACCACGCGGGACCCTTCGCCAGCCCGCGGGCAGCGAGATTAGGACGCGAGGAACCCTTGGACCGGGTACGAACATCCATGGTCCGTTGTAGGATAGTGCGCTGTACCAGCGGCCCCTGAAGGGTCGGTACCAGTAACCTCCGTAAAAGAGGACATCGGTACCGATACCTGGAACGAAGTAGGCGTACGTTCCCGGTATGGGAACCACGCTAGGGGGAGCGACGAATGCATATGGCGGCGGGGCATCTTGTGGAGGCGGTGGGCCGTATCCGGCAGTAGGAGGCGGTGGGCCGTATCCCTCAGGGGGCGGACCGTATCCTTGGGGGGGCGGTGGACCGTATCCTTGGGGGGGTGAACCGTATCCCTGAGGGGGCGGTGGGCCATACTCCGGATTACCGGGGGGCTCGGCCTGGGCGAGCCTCACGTAGGTGTCCGTCTGCTCCGCCGCGTTTCCCGCTACAGCGCCGGCAAGGGCACCACCTGCAGTTCCCGGCACTGTGCCCGACGTGTCGCGGCCGAGCGCCCGGCCAACAACCGCGCCGTCGATGGCCCCGAGCAAGGCCCCTTTCTGGGTATCGTAGTCCTGAGAAACACAGGGGTTGGCCCAAAGGGCGCCGCCTATGATCACGCAAAGAAACACCAAAGCCAACGTCTTTTTCATAAACCCTCCATAAACGGTTCAAGCCACGAATCTGGCCATCGTCACTCGCGGCAACGAGCATGCCGGGATGAGGTCTCGTATTACCACCGGGTTACTGCTATCTCTACTATTGTCCCGTTGTTCCTCCTCACATATCGGTCTGATACGTCCGGTACACAGCCGAACAGCCGGGGGTGCTCCGGCAAGCGCCAAAAGACCGGGGCAAAAACGTCCTCTTCATTCGCGACACCTTCGTTGTGTTTTCTCTACTGGATGAGAATAGTCCAATAGCGGCTAGATTTCAAGAGTAAGCATGGCACCGGCACGAAGGCGTCCTTTCTTATAAGAGCGCCTCCTTCTTAAAATAATTACTTTATATGCGGTAATATAATGTCATACGCGATGGCGACAAAACTAATGCATTTCATGATGTGATGTAAATCCCGGTCGATCATTATGCGCGCGATCCCCACATCCTCTCGATGGACGCGGGGCATGGGTGATACCCGGGCACTGTCCTTTTGTCCGTCTTCCTGAAGACCCTTTTCCCTAGACGGCGCAGCTCCGGGCCTCTCCCCAGTAGGGGGAAAGCTCACGCAACCGCTCGATGATGGGTGGGAGCTTCTCGATGACGACGTCGATCTCCTCCTCCGTGTTGTAGACGCTGAGGCTGAACCTGATAGAGCCGTGCGCCATGGTGAAGGGGACCCCCATGGCCCGCAGGACGTGAGAAGGCTGTAGGGACCCGGAGGTGCAGGCGGATCCGGAAGAGGCGCAGATACCGAACTGGTCGAGGAGAAGGAGAATCCCCTCACCCTCGATGAACTCGAAGCTGATATTGCTGGTATTGGGAAGACGGGCGCTACGGTTCCCGTTCACGCGGCAGAAAGGGATCGACGAAAGGAGGCTGTTCTCAAGCTTGTCGCGGAGTTGGCGCACACGGGTGTTCTCGATCTCCATATTTTTGGCGGCAAGCTCGCAGGCCTTTCCCAGCCCTATGATGCTCGGGGTATTCTCGGTCCCGCCCCGCCTGCCTTTTTCCTGGTGGCCCCCGACGAGGAAAGGGTAAAAGGGCGTACCCTTGCGCACGTAAAGAACCCCCATCCCTTTGGGCGCGTGAAGCTTGTGTCCCGAGAGGGAGAGCATGTCGATGACATTCTCCTTAACGTTGACTGGAATCTTTCCCACTGTCTGCACAGCGTCGGTATGAAAGAGAACTCCCTTTTCCCTGGCCATGGCGGCCGCCTCTTCGACAGGGAAGATCACCCCGGTCTCGTTGTTGGCCCACATAAGACTGACCAGAGCGGTATCAGAGGTAAGGGCCTTCCCGTATTCGTCCATATCGAGGTTTCCCTCGCTGTCGACAGGGACCTCGGTAACATAGTACCCCTCCTTCCCCAGCCGCTCACAAAGGGACTTGATCGCCGGGTGCTCCACCCTGCTGGTGACTATACGACGCTTCCCCGGACTTACGTTGAGGGCGGACAGTATTGCTGTATTGTCGCTTTCCGTGCCGCAGCTCGTGAAAATGATCTCGTCGGGCTCCGCGCCAAGCAGCGCCGCCACCTGCTCCCGCGCCTCCCTCACCTTCCTTGAGACCTGGCCCCCAAAAGAGTGCATGCTGGAGGGGTTTCCGTAATACTCTCCGAGGTAGGGGACAAGGGCCTCCATGACCTCGGGTGCGACCCGCGTGGTGGCGTTATTGTCGAGATAGATGGTTTTCATCGGGATTCCTCCTCAACGATGAGTTCCGGCGCGACCAGCTCCCTGAGCCTCGATTCCACAAAACCCTTGAGCGTCACCTGCGATGCCTGGCACGTGGCGCACGTGCCCCGCGTGGCCACCACGACCCGGTCGCCGATGACGTCGATCAGTTCTATGTCGCCGCCGTCGTGTCTCAGGGACGGCCTGATCTCCCGTTCCATGACCTCCTCGATGAGCCTGATCTTTTTCAGATTTGAAAGCCTGGGCCTGGTTCCCGGCTCCGTGACCGGCTCGGCCGACGCAGACACCCTGTCAATGATGGCGCGGATTTTTTCGTGACAGTTTCCGCACCCGCCGCCGGCCTTGGTGTAGTTGGTCACCTGTTCCACCGTGGTGAGCCGGTTCTCCCTCACGGCCTTTTCAATCTCTCTGTCCGTTATGCCGAAGCACTCGCAGATGATCTCCTCACCGGGCTCCTTTACAGGCGCGCCACGGTAGTTCTCGATCGATTTTTCGAGGGCCTGTTGTCCCAGAACGGAACAATGCATCTTTTCTTCCGGCAGGCCGCCGAGGTACTCCGCGATGTCCCTGTTCGTCACCCGCTGGGCCTCCTCAAGGGTCATTCCCTTCACGATATCCGTCAGGGCGGACGCGGAGGCAATGGCGCTGGCGCACCCGAAGGTCTTGAATTTGGCCTCCTGAATCCTTTTGTTCTCATCCAGCTTGAAAGAGAACTTGAGGGCATCGCCGCACGCTATGGAGCCGACTTCAGCTACACCGTCAGGGTTCTCAACCTCTCCCACGTTGTGGGGGTTGAGAAAATGTTCTTTGACTTTGTCCGTGTACTCCCACATATCTTCACCTCATCTGCTTTTGGGGGCAACCCCTCTTCTATTATAGGGTCCTGAGAGGACGCCTTGCAGCTCTCTTCCGAGAGCCATGCATTTCCACGTTCCGGAGCGCTTCAAACACCTTAACAATACATAAATAGTAGTATTGTAGCATAACTATTTATGTATTGTTTTGTCAAGAACAAGACCGGCATCAGAAAAATCACCAAACCAAGGAAGCCTGAATCTCAGCTCTGCTTCAGCTTCCCGGAGGAGTGTGGGTAAAGTAAAAGTAAAACTCAGGAAACTCCGGAATGCAACATACTTGACATAAGCTCCTCGACGTATTAAAATGTTAGAATAAATGATACTAATCATCTGATTATCGGCATTGAGGTCTTGAATGGGTGGGCCGAAGGACGAAAAGAAGGCAAAGCTGATCCAGGTCGCGATTGAGACTATCCGTAAACACGGAATACAAAAGACCACCCTCGAGGATATCGCCGGTGCTTCCGGGATGGCCCCTACTTCCATGTATTACTATTTCGCCAACAAGCATGACCTGTTGCGGGCCGCCATCAGCACTCTCTGGAACACAGGTTTCGATGAGATCGAGAGGACGGTCGAGCTCTCATGCACGTTTGAGGAGAAGCTCATATCCACCTGGAAGCTCCTTTTTCTTCAGACCAACCGGAGCGGTTTCTTATTGAATCCCGACAGAAGGGCGCGAACCCAGATAATGGAGCTCGCGGAAGAATTCGTGGATGATTTCAACACAGGACATTGGTCAAGAAGATCCTTCTGGAAGGCAGCGAACAAGGGGTATTCCAGGTAGATGATCTAGAAGCGACCGCAGCCGTTCTTTCCGGCGGGGTGTGGGGCATTCTCCTGAATACGGTGAATCAGACCCGGAACGAGACCACCGACGCCTGGCTTGATGAGTGGGGAAGGTTGCTCATGAACGGTTTGAAGAAGAGATAATTTTTTTGCCATCTGTTCGAGGTTTCAATGATAATATTCGAACACTCATTAACAGGGATGCGGGGGCCGTCAAAGGCTCCGGCAAGAGTTGCCGACTACTGAACAATGATAAAAACAGGGTTGGCAAGGTTCAGGACGGAAGCAGCGAATTAAGGGCTCGGAAGGAAATAAATGAGTCAGATGGTGAAGGATTTTTGGCCGATCGGCGAGGCGCGGAAAGGCCAAATGTACTGGATGTACATGACCTTTTCGCAACGAAGCGGGCGGACAAAAA
>JBEKJU010000043.1:0-18425 GCA_050011095.1 Syntrophorhabdales bacterium | reverse complement strand
TGCGACGATTTGCTCAGGAATTCCTCATAGCCGATCTTGTCGCTCATGAAGGGGCCCAAGGCGGACTGGTTGATCTTCTCATACGTCGGCGCCATGATGAAGAAGGTGAGGAACAGCGAAAGCCCCACGATGATCTGGTTGGGGGGGAGTTGGGGTACGCCCATCGCCTGCCTCAGAAAGGAGAGGACGATGACGATCCGCGTGAATGAGCTCATGAGCAGGAGGACTGCCGGCGCGAATGTCAGGATCGTGAGGACTATGACGATGTTGATGAGGTTTTTGGTCCCCTGGCCTCCCACAAGGGACCCGAAGAGATCGGATTTCGTGGGTCCCGCCGGCTTTGCCGCGGAATTGGCCGCGCCCGATTTGGCATAGCAGGGGGAGGGGAGCACGATAAGGGAGATCATGACCATGGCGAGAAGGAGGGCCTTCATGATGCGTCCTTCTCCTCCTTTTTCCATTCCGCGAGAAGGGCCATCTCTTTCTCGCCGACCCCCAGGACGAGCACGCGGTTCCGAACCTCGATGACCGATACGAATTTCCGGTATCCAAGCTGGATGGTCTCCACCTTTTGCAGGCCGTAGCGCCGGTTTCCGGACCCCAGGTTCAACCGCCCTTTTCCGATAAGGCGATGGAGGACCAGGGCAGCAGAGACCATGGCCGCGAGCACGAAGAGCATTTTCACTGCGCTGAAATAGATATTTTCCATTATCCGAGCTTCTGCACCCTTTCTCTTGGGGTCACGATCTCGAGCACCCTCACGCCCAGCCTCTCGTTCGCCACCACGATCTCCCCTTTGCCCACAAGCTTCTCGTTCACATAAATATCGGCTGATTCTCCGGCCAGCCTGTTCAGCTCGACAATGGACCCCCTCGAAATCGAGAGGAGCTCGCCTATCTGCATTTTCGTCCTCCCTATCTCGACGGATATCTCGACGGGAATATCGAGGAGGCTCTCGATGCTCATCTCGTGACTTTCTCCCGTCGTCTGCTCCCTCTCCTCGGCTGAGAATTCCTCCATCACTTCCCCCTGTCAATCAAGTATCTGCTCAACCCTGACGGCCTTGTTTCCTTTGTAGACGCCCATCCTGCCCTTCAGCTTCGTTCTGTTCTTTATCTGAAGGTCGATCGGCTCATCCGCTGCCCTTTCCGTAATGATGACACTGTTCTTCCGTATCTTCAGGAACTCTTCGACGGAAATTTTCTTTGTGCCCAGGACCGCCTTCATGTCGAGGGGCACCTCTTTCACGCGCTCCCGCAGCTTCTGGACCCACTTCTCCCGCATTTCCATATCCTCCCGCGAGGGCGTGGAAACGAGATAGCCCTTGATCGTCTCAAGGATCCCGTAAGGCATGCATATCTTCATCCAGCTCACCACATCCGCGATCTCGATCGAGAACTCACAGACGACGACGGTCTCTTCGGACGAGACCATGGTTATGTAGTTGGGATTTATCTCCGATCTGGAATACCTGCACCGTATCTCGTAGACCGGCTCCCATGCCTTTTCCATTTCGGCGCACACGAGGCCGACGAGCTTCTTTATCACGTTGAATTCGATCCTGGTAAATTCCCTGCCCTCTATCTTCGGCACGGTGATCGTGTTGCTGCCGAAAACGGTCTCGAGGACGCAAAAGATCAATTTCGCATCAAAGATCACGATAAAGAACCCTTTGAGGTGGTCCGTCGTGACGATGTTCATATTTGTCGGCAAAGGCAGGGTCTTTATGAATTCACCGTATTCGATATACTCCGCCGGGGCGACGGCTATCTCCACCCCCCTTTCCAAAAACAGGGTGAGGGCCGACCTCAGGGATTTAGACAGCCTGTCCGAGACGAACTCGAGGGACGGGAGCTTGTCCTTTCTCCCCTTCGTGTATTTAGCAAAATCGAATATCTCCGCCTTTACCGGGGGTCGAGCGGCCTGTGGGCCTTCCGCCTCCACCTCCATCTCCTCCGCTCCGGTGTCGACGTCTCCGTCGGAAATTCCCTTGAGCAGGGCGTCGATTTCTTCTTGAGATAGTAGCTGCTCCACCCGTTGCTCCTACTGCATGATGATATCGGTGATGTAGACGGCCGTAAGGCCGCCATTCGTGAAAAGCCGGTCGATGCTGTCGAAAAGCTCCTTTTTCATCGCCGATCGCCCTTTCACGTCCATGAAGACATCAGGCGCCTTGGCCCCGAGCACCGCAAGCATGCTGTCCCGGATAACAGGCGTCATTTTCTTGGTATTTTCCAATGCCTTCTCGTTTTTCAGCTCCAGGGCGACGGAGATCTTGACGAACCTCGATGAATTCCCCGAGACATTGATGATAAAGGGTTCGAGCGGCAGGATGGGTCCGACCTCGGTTTTCTCCTGCGCCTTGTCGGCCGCCTGTTTTCCACCGTGCCGTGCCAGCAAGGCCCTGCCGTAGAAATAGTATCCCGCCCCTCCGGCCAGTCCGGCCGCCACAAGGCCGATGACAATGATCTTAAGGAATCCCTTCTTCTTCTTTTCCGGGGGTGCGTTCTCCTGGACGGTTTCCTGCGTCGGTTCTTCAGACATCTCGAACTCCTTTCGTCCTCGGAAAAGCAATATATGTGCCAGCGGTTATGGACAAGGAAAAACCGGCCCCTGCCGGGAGATAACGGGAGGTTTGCGGCGAGGTCTGGCGCGATGCGGGTGGCGGGGCTGTTGCAAAAGAAACGGATTCCGTCACATAATTGACATGGGCGGTATGAGTTATCAGGGCGAGTGGGTTGACCCACCCGCCCCATTGACTCTCATTTTCCTCAGAACGGCAAAACGGCCGCTCATATGCGCTTAGTCGTGTATTATGTTCATGAGGTCCTGGAGGATCTGATCTGTCGTGGTAATTACTTTTGAGTTCGCCTCATAGCCGCTCTGGTAGGTTATCATGTTCACGAACTCCGTTGCCAAATCCACATTCGATTCTTCGAGTGAATTGGAGCTGATCGTTCCGGTCCCACCCTGACCCGGGGCGTTGGTGTAAGCGTTACCCGAGTCCAGCGTTGCCGAATAGAGGTTGCCGCCTACTTTATTCAATCCCTGGGGGTTGTCGAAGTTTGCGAGGGTCAGCTGATAAAGCTGCAAGATCTGCCCGTTGTTATACGTACCCGAGATAATACCATCACTGCTTACACTTTCGCTCTGGAGCACGCCGGGGGCGTACCCATCCTGGCCCACGTAGGTGGTCGTCGAAGCACTGCTATACTGCGTCGATGAGCCTTCTCCGGACCCTGACCCCATCACGAGGTTGATGGTCTGATTTTGCTGGGCCCCGGCGAAATTGAAGGTGACGGCCTGCGGCGACCCGCCCGAGGTCAGGACGCCGTTTTCATTGAATGTCATGGTTCCAGACCCCCCCGAGACCACCTTATCCGCTCCGCTTACCGTCACATTCCAATCCCACGTCGATGTTTGAGAGGTGCTGTCTACGGAAGCCTCCCGGAAATTGACCGTTACCGTGTGGGCCGTGCCGAGTGAATCGTATACCGTTTCGGATGACGAATAGTTCGATGTATTGGACTGGGTGGCAGCGGAAGTACCGTCAAAACCCGAAAGGGTGAAGTTGGTCGTGTCACCGTTTGCCAGGGTGCCGAAACTCAGATTCAGGCCCGTATCGACCGTATTTCCGCTCGAATCCGTACCGGTAAAGTCGGTGTTGTTGCCGTTACTGGTTGCCGTCCCCGTGACTACAGTGCCATCGGGCATGGTCACCGTCACCGGGAAAGTGCCGTCAGTAGCCGGACCGGTCACATTAAGGGTATAGTTGCCCGTCGCGGGGTAGTCGCTGGTGGCCGCCGCAATACTGCTGAGATCCGTCCCGCTCGTCACGGTGCACTCTCCCTTCCACGCCGAGTCTGACTCAAGGTTGACCACCATATCGATGTTCTGAGTGGCCTTAGGCTGGCTCGGCTGCTGGGATATGGTGATATTTTGATCCACGCCGGTAGCCGTTCCGGTGGTCTGGTCTATCGCTTTACCCTGAACGTAATCGCCATTGGCGTCGACCAAATTGCCGGTCTTATCAAAGCTGAACCCTCCATCCCTCGTGTAGTAATCCGTGTTGTCCCCTGCTTTCTTTACGATAAAAAACCCCTGTCCACCGATTGCCAGATCGGTCGCGGAGTCCGTCGTCTCAACCGACCCCTGGGAGAAATCCGTCTGAACGGCGCCCAATGCCACGCCTGTTCCTACCTGCCCCGTACCGTTTGCGCCCGTTATCGTCTGGTAGAGCACGTCCTGGAATGATGCGCTGCTTGCTTTGAACCCCGTGGTGTTGGAGTTCGAGATGTTATTACCCACGATGTCGAGCGCCTCACTATTCGCCAAAAGGCCGCTGATTCCCGAATCAAGTGAAGTGAGCATGCTACCTCCCTTTACGTTAGTTGGTTATTTGCGTGATAGCGCTTGGTGCGTACGTCGTCCCGTCGCTCGCCACCAGCTCGACACCGGAACTGCTCGTCTGCACGCCGCTTATGTACCGTAAGACCTGTGTACCGCATGTAACTGGCTGGCCGTTTAGCGTTGCCGTCGCCCCCTCTACCGTGTAATTCCCGGTCGTATCGCTGTAAACCAGGGAGTCGCCCGAACTAAACGAGACCTGTTTGCTGGTTCCGTCCGATTTATTCTGCAGGTTCAGTGTGATGCTGTCCCAATTCCCGCTCGGGGAGAGGACCACCTCGTCCCCCTCTGATATGGACGTGTCGTTCACCTGCATATGGTCCCCCACGGCCGAAACCCATTGGCTTAAAGACCCATTGCCGAGGGTGTTCGTCAGGCTCGTGATGGAACTCTGGATGTTCTGAAGCGACTCCACCTGCGTCATCTCGGCCAACTCTGTGACAAATTGATCCGGATCAGTGGGGTTCAGGGGGTCTTGATTCTGCAGCTGGGCAATCAGGATCTGAAGAAAATCCGTGTTGCTTATCAGGGACGTGCTGGACCCCGTTGAAGAGGCAGTGGAGCCCGTTGAAGGGGCGGTAGAGCCCGTTGAAGGGGCGGTCGTCACACCACTCGTTGCCATGGTACCCTCCTTTATGCGAATATCTCCAGGGATGCCGCGAAGGTCCCGTCATCCTGGGGAGCGGACGTAAAAGGCCTCTGCCTGGCCTCCCTTCTGTCCCTTCTCCCTGGCGTCCCCGACGTATTCGGATCGATCATGATATTCGTGTGTATGTCCTTGCCCTCAAGGTGCCTCACGATCACGTCCCGCTGCGATTGAAGCAGGTTTATCATGCCCTGGTTCGATGCCCTGACCTCCACCGTCACGTTCTGGCCATGATCCTTCATGCCCAAAACGAGACTCTCTTCGTTGCCCATGGTGAGCCTAACCGTCAAATCGTGCGACCCGTTCTTGCCTCCAATCTGCTCCATGACCTGCTCGAATTTTTCAACCGCCGCAGCAGCGCTCGGGTGCACCGATTCCTGCTTTTGCTGCTGGCCGGCGGCATCGACCCCGGAAACATTCCCGTCCGAGGTGAACGAATAGGCCTCCCTGTACCCCGGTCCCTCTTTATTGTTGCCCTTTGCGCCGCCCGATGGATCATCATCGCGGCTTTCGATGAGCGGCGTTATCTCCCCGACGATTGTCGCGTTGTCATCAATCCTGCCCTCACCGGCCTGATTCCCTGTCGAAATCCCGCCTGCCGCGCCAAGGTTGTTTCCCGTCACCTCCGCCGGTGGGATACCCTGCGCCGTGATGCCCGCGGAACCCACAACCCGCAGCGTCACATTGTTAGTGTTAGTGTCAGCCACGCCCTTCTCCGCCGGAGTCGAGAATAGTTCCACCTTGACATCCGTCTTTGTTGCCCCTGTGGCATCTGTCGACCCCGTTCCCTGCTTAAAAAAGCGCTCCGATAGGCCATTCACCCCGCTGTTCGACGAGACAGCCGCCACCCGGTCCGTGGGGCCGGCCCCCTTGGAAAGCGACCTGCCGGGCGTCCCGGCCGCCTGGCTCACTGGTACCCGGTACGCCTGGCCGGTGGCGGCCAGGGGCTGCCCCGTTCCATCGCTCTTGCCCGACGGGCCGTTGTTCCGTGCGGCCTCAATTGTCTGAAGGCCCGTAAAAACCAAAAGGGCGAGGGTCCCGAGGACGGTCTGATCCTCCGGCTTCGACGCCTTGTCCGTGGTCGCATCCTTCGATGACACGCCGGATGCGTTCGCCAGAGCCGTGCCGGCCGGGGCCGCGTCAGTGGCGGTGAGACCTTCGGGTGACCCTTCCCCAAGGGCCGCCCCGTATCCTTCCCGGGCTGCCATGCTTATTACCGATGGGTCGATGGATGACGCCTTATCAGGCGGGATATCGGATAGGGCCAGAGACGCGCCGGCCGCACTTGCCGTAACATCGGATAGACGTTCTGGCGAGACCTCCCCTCCAGTCGCCTTCTGACTCCCCGCTTCCGTGCCTGCAGGACCGGCAAGGGGTTGACCGGGGGATGTGGAAAGGACTTTGGACCCGGGTGCAACCTCGTCACCGGAGATTTCGGTCGCCTCGTATTTTGCCGGGGCTGCCATACCTATCGGGACGCTGATGGATGGCAGGTTATCACGGGGCGCGAGGGCGGCCTTCCGCCCTGTCGATTCCGTTCCGGCAGGATCGCTTGTTAGCGCGCTGCCTTCGCGAGGCGCTCCACTATTATTCCCGGCGGGCAAGGTGACGACCGTGGCGTTATTGCCCGTCGCGGCCTCTTTCTGGCCTGCGGAGCCCGCCCCGGCCTCCGTCTTAGGGTCATCTTGCGCGCCGGCGCCCTTCATCATGAGGAGCGCCAAAAGTCCCATCATCAGGTCTTCCAGTTGTTGCTCGGGTGCGGCGCCTGAATCGAGAACGGCCCCATTATCATCCGTCCCGCCCGCGGTCGTGGAAGCGGCTGCTCCAGGGTCCGCCCCGGAAGCGCCGGGTGAGGCCGCCGCCACTGCCCCGGTTGTGGCGGCCGTGATGCCGACTTCCGCTCCCGTGTGACTTTTCTGCGCCAGCATCGTCGCCTGCAGGGTCTGCACGAAGGTCTCCATATCGTCCCCGGCCAAGGCGGACAATAACCCCGATGAATCGCCGGATGTGGCCTCTGCCCCTCCACTCCCCGCGCCCCCCTGCGACGTCTCACTCATAAGTCGGCACAGCAGTCCGGAGAAAATGCCGGCCGAGGACTCGGCCGTCGAGGCCCGCTCCGTCGTCTGCGCCTTCTGGTCCGTCATCAAGGCTGTCGCAAGGTTCGCCACTATGTTTCCCATGGGCTCGTATAAACAAGAAGCGTGCCAAATCAAAAATATATTGGGAGAGTATGAAGAAGAGATGAAAAGGGGCAACAAAGACCGCTTTCGCAGGGAAAAAAATTCCCCTTTGGAAGAATTTTCCCATCCCCCGTTTTTCTTAGAACAATTCGCAGGTAGTGAGGGCTCTTTTCAGCGGCGCAGGGTGATGAGGGAAGAGGTACTGCGGGGTCTATTTTCCTTCGATCCTGAGCGCCAGATCGTCCATCATTTTTTGCTCTCTCCTGGAGTCGGCTTTCCTGGCCTCCCGGAGATCCTTCGATCTCAGCTTTTCAAGCATCTTCACTTCGATCGCGAGGCCCGACAGCTTCGCTCTCAGGAGATTGACCCGCGCATCGGCCTTGTCCTTCAGGCCCTCGATAGTCGCTTTCTTCCCGTCCAGATAGGTCAGATAGCCGACCAGCAGGGAAAATTCTTTTCCCGTGATGCATCGCGCGACCATGTCGTTGTATTGCTCGGCGATCTGCCCCTCTATGGCACGGGCCCGGCTCACGAGGTCGGCCACGGCAGCGAGGGCGGTCTCCAGTTCCCGCTGCTTGTGCTCAAGCAGCTTTTCTTTGACCTCCATCAGCCTGCTGAAGCGAAATTTATACATAGAAGAGTATCCTCATGCTGTTCATCGTTTCTTCGAAGGTAGCCCTTTCTTCGGCCCTCTGCACGAGGAAAAGCTTGACCTTCTCCATCATGGAGATCGCATAGTCTATTTTCTTATTGCTACCCGATGTATATGCCCCAATGTTTATGAGGTCTTCAGCCCTCTCATACTCCGACAGTATCTCGACAATCCTGGCCGCGTAGTCCGTCTGCTCGCGGGCGACGACATCCTTCATTACCCGGCTCACGCTCTTGAGCACGTCGACGGCGGGATAATGATTTCCATTCGCGAGTTTTCTGGAGAGCACGATATGGCCGTCGAGAATCGCCCTCGATGCATCGGCTATGGGGTCGTCGAGGTCGTCGCCTTCGACCAGGACCGTGTAGAGGGCAGTCATCGTGCCCGTGCCTTCCCCATTGCCCGCCCTCTCCAGGAGCTTCGCGAGCAGAAAGAAGACGCTAGGCGTATATCCCTTCGTCGTGGGCGGCTCGCCTATGGCGAGGCCGATCTCCCTCTGCGCCATGGCGAAGCGCGTCAACGAGTCCATAAGGAGGAGCACGTCGTTTCCCCTGTCCCTGAAGTACTCCGCAAGGGCGATGGTGAGGAAGGCGGCCCTCACCCTCACGAGGGGAGGCTGATCAGAGGTGGCGACGACGACGACAGAGTGGTTTATCCCGTCCCCGAGGTCCTTTTCTATGAACTCCCGCACCTCCCTGCCCCTCTCACCGATCAGGCCGATGACGTTCACCTTTGCCTCGGTGTGTCGTGCGACCATGCCGAGAAGCACGCTTTTCCCGACGCCCGAACCCGCAAAGATGCCCATCCTCTGCCCCCTCCCGCAGGTCAGAAGACCGTTGATGCACCGCACGCCGAGATCAAGGGGCTCGGTGATGCGACGTTTTTTCATGGGATTGGTCGTGTCCTGATAAATGGGGATGGATTCGCGGCAGCGCAGCGGCCCCTTCCCGTCAATCGGCTGGCCGAGGCCGTCGATGACCCGGCCCAGGATGCCCTCCCCCGTGGTGGTGCTGACGGTCTGCTTCTTCGAGAGTATCCGCGATCCTATACCGATGCCCCTGAGGTCACCGAGGGGCATGAGCATCGTCTTTCCGTCCCTGAAGCCCACGACCTCGCCGTGTATGGGGGCCGCGCCGTCGAGGGGATAGATGAGCGCCGAATCGCCCACGGACGATAACGGGCCGCGGCCTTCCATGACAAGACCCACCACCTGGTTCACCCTGCCGTATATCCGGTAGGGATATAGGTTAGAAAGCCTTGCCCTCACATCCGCTAAGAGGCGCTCATCCACGGTGATAACCGGTCAGGGCATTTTTCAGCTCTTCGATCTGTGAACTGATCCTTCCGTCTATGTCGCCAACACCCGTTTCGATGATAAAGCCCGGTTCTTTCAGCGCGTCATCGGTGACCACCTTCACCTGATCGGAGCCGATGTCCTCCACGTACCGGGCATCCTCGGCCCTGACCCGTATCACGATGTCGCCCTTCTCCTCGCACGCCTCCAGGGCCCTTCTCACCATGGCCTCCAGTATGTCCCTTCTCTGGTCACACTCCCTGAGAATGATCGCCTCGGCGAACATCAGCGCAAGCTGGACGGCCAGTTTTTCATATCTCTCCTCCAGCACCTTCTTGAACGACGCCACCTCCTCGATATGCCTTTCGAGCCTTTTTGCGATAGATTCGGCCCTCCGCATCCCCATGTCATAGCCCGCCTTCTCTCCCTCGACGTAGGCATCTTCGAAGGCCTTCCTCACAAGGTCCTCGGGCGGCGGCGGGGCCTCGTCGACCGTCTCTTCCTCGGCCTCTTCAGCCTCCTCGCGAAAGAAAGATATGAAGGGCGTCGCCGACCGCTCATCCCTTTCGATGCCGAGGTCGTCGAAGGTAAAAGGTATCGAGACCCTAGACGAATCGTTCATTGCCCTTTGAAAGCATGATCTTCCCCTCTGATTCGAGTCTCTTTGCAACCATCGCGATCTTTATCTGTGAGCGCTCGACGTCGGAGACGCGGACAGGCCCCATTGCGTCCAGATCCTCCTTGAGCATGGCGGAGGCCCTTTCCGACATGTTCTTGAAGATCTTGTCTCTGATCCCGTCGGATGCACCCTTCAAGGATAGCGCCACATCCTCCGACGTAATCTCCTTGAGCAGCGTCTGCATGCCCCTGTCGTCGATCTTCATCAGGTCTTCGAAGGTAAACATCAATTGCCGTATCCGCTCCGCAAGGCCCGCGTCCGCCTCCTCTATCTTGCCGAGCAGCTCCGATTCGAGCTTCCTGTCCATCTGGTTGAGGATGCTCGCCACGACCTCGACCCCACCCAACTGCTTGCCTTCCATGGAGCCTGTCGCGTCCAGTTGTTCCTTCAGCACGCTCTCGACCTCCTCGATGACCTTTTTGTCCACCTTTTCCAGGTACGCCATCCGGGTGAGCACCTCGCGATGGATCTTCTCCGGAAGGTATGTCACCAGATCGCAGGCTTTCTTGACGCTCAATATCGACAGGACCAGCGCGATGGTCTGGGGATGTTCCCCGCGCAATACGTTCGCGAGTATCCTCGGGTCCGCCGTCCTCAGAAAATCACCCGGCATGCCCCTCCTCGATTCCATGTTTCCCATGAAAAGCTCAGCCTTCTCGCTGCCCAGGCTCTTTTCTATAAGCATCTTGAACTTCGTTTCCCCGCCGACGACGTTCTTCTTCCGCCCGTCTATTTTCCTTGCGAATTCCTCGTGCACCCTGCTCACCACGTCGTGGGGTATGAGGCGCAGTTTGGCTATCTCGTGCCCTACGGCCTCGATCTCATCCTCTTCCAGTTCCTTGATGACCTCTTTCGAGAGGTCCTCGTCCATGGTAAGCAGCAGTATCGCCGCCTTCCTTACGCCTGGGATATCGGAGGAGGTCTCCATCACGGGTTCTCCTTGACCCATTCCCGGATTATCGATCCCACGAGGGCCTTATCCTTGAGCGCCTCCGAGATCGCCGGCCGGGCCTGGGCCTTCTCCCCTGCGATGGCCGTGGGCTCCTGGCTTCCGGTCTTTATCGGCACGTTCTCCTTGACCTGTTGTAGCTGAAGGGGTTGTTGGTTCTTCTCCTGGAACAGCTTGAAGAAAGGCTTCAGGCCGAAGAGAAATACGCACACCAGGATGATCGAATAGAAGACGTATTTCCCCAGGCCCAGAACCAGCTCCCTGCCCTCGCCGTTTCCGAGGATGGTCTTCTCCTCGGGCACGTTCTCAACCTCGAAGGGCATGTTAAGAACCTCGATCTTATCGCCCCGCTCCTCGTTGAAGCCGGCCGCCCTGAGGACCAGGTTCCTTATGTTGTTCAGCTCCTGCTGCGACCTCGGAATATACTTGAGTTCCTCACCCTTCTGCCCCTTCACCTTTTCGTATTTCCCATCAACAAGGACGGCGAGGGAGATGTGCTTTATGTCACCGAAGGGCTCGACTATCTTGCTAACCGTTTTGCTCACTTCATAGCTGACCTGGACGTCCTCCCTCTGCGTCTCGCTCAGGTTCTGGTCGTCCTTTTGGCCCGGCTGTTTTTGCGTCTTGTTGGCAACCGCCGACGCGGCGGCAGCGGCACCGGGAACACCGCCCGACTTCCCCTTGCTGTTCACCGCCTTTTCCGTCGTCTTCTTCTCCCCCGATACCACGGTCTTGTCCGGGGAGTATTCCTCTTCCGTCTTCTCCACCTTCCGCAGGTTCAGCTCCACGCTGGCCCGCACGACGGACCTGCTGCTCATGAGGAAGGTCTCCAGCATTGATTGGACCGATTCCTCGATCTTCTTTTCCACCGCCCTCTGCAACTCGTACTGTTGACCGGACATGGCGAGTTCCGAACTCGCGTCGCCGTTCTTGTGGAGGATCTTCCCCGAGGAGTCGATGACCACCACATTCTCGGCCTTTAACCCTTCGATGCTGCCCGCCACGAGCTGCACGATTCCATTCACCTGCTCTCTGGACAACTCCCTTCCCTGTTTCAGCTTGAGGAATACGGATGCGGTGACCTCCTTTTCCCTGTCGGTAAAAAGCGTTTTTTCCGGTATGGCGATATGGACGCGGGAGGCTCGAATTTCGGGCATCTGGTTGATGGTCCTGGTCAGTTCCCCCTGGATGGCCCTCTTGTAGTTGACGCTCTGCATGAACTCGGTCATGCCGTAGTTCGTCTTGTCGAAAAGCTCGAGCCCTACCCCACCCCCGCCGGGAAGGGAATTTTGGGAGGCGAGGAGCAGCCTCACGTCATAGAGCCTTTCCTTCGGCACGGATACCGTTGTTCCGTTCACTCCCAGCCTGTACGAGATCTTCTGCTCCTTCAGTTTGGCCACGATCATGGACGCGTCCTCGGTCGAGAGGCCCGCGAAAAGTGGCTGGTAATCCTCCTTCTGTAGAAAGGAAAGACCGATTACCGACCCGCCCACGGCCAGCACGAGGATCATGACATAGAGATAGAGCTTGTTCTTGGGGACGGTCCTGAAATAGGTCTTGAGGTTAGCGAGGACGGTTTCCACCTAGGTCATACCTGAATTTTCATGATCTCCTGATAGGCGTCGATGATCTTGTTCCTTATCTGCATCATCATCTGAAAGGTCAGATCGGCCTTTTGCACGGAAATCATCGTGTTGTGGACGTCCTGGCTCTCCGCCTTCACGAGCTTTTCGGTCTGCTCGGTGGCCTCTTTTTGAAGCTCGGCCACCTTGCTGATCGAATCCTTGAGGACATCGGAGAAGGATGCGCCGCTTTTCTGCACCTTGGCGCCCTCGTTCTGCGTGAAGTCGTCGAATACGACCTTTTCTATCTTCATGACTTCTCCTACTGACCTATCTCGAGGGACTTCATGAACATCTGTTTGACATTGCCCGCCATGTTGACGTTCGCCTCGTACGCCCTCGTCGCCGCCATCATGTCCGACATCTCTTCCATCACGTTCACATTGGAAAGGGTCACATAGCCGTCGGCATCGGCATCGGGATGGAAGGGGTCGTACAGCTGTTCAAAGGGCTTCTGGCTGTCGACCACCTCCGAGACCTTCACCCCTTCCAGCTTCTGCTCGAGCACCGAGCCGAATTGCTTCTCCGGGGACACATCAGAAGGGGTAAAGACGACCTCTTTCTTCACGAAGGGGCCCCCCTCTTCTGTCCTCGTCGAATGGACGTTCGCCATGTTCGTGGCTATGGTCTCCATTCTCGTTCTCTGGGCGTGCATGCCCGAAGAGGTTATGCGCAACACATCGAGCATATCCATATTATCGCCTCCCTTCGTTTATCGCGTATTGCAACATGGAGAATTTCTTGTGGATCGTCTGGACGAGGGAATTGAACATCATGGTGTTTTCCGTCATCTTGACGACCTGGTCCTCCATATCAACGGTATTTCCATCGACGCTGGGGACGCCTTCGGCCATGCCCTTCTCCTTCACCTCGACAGGACCGGCATTGCGAACCGCCTTGTCCAGCTCCGTCCCGAAGTCAATATCCTTCTCCTTGTAGCCGGGTGTTTCGGCATTGGCCACATTCGTCGCGATCAGACGTTGATAATAGGCCCGTACGTCGAGCGCCTTCTCGAGTAGATTGAATATATCCATCAGTGCTCCTCAGGGGACCGCAAGACCCAGGTCCCGATACTCCTTTATTTTGTTCCTCAGGGTCCGTGACGTTATCCCCAGGACCGACGCGGCCCTTGTCCGGTTCCCGTTCATCGATTTCAACGCCTCGATGATGAGCTTCATCTCCATCTCTCTCACCGACCCGACGGTTTCCCCTGATATCCGGCCGGCGGCAGCATCCCTCTCCTCGGCGGGGTCCTGAACGTGCGCCCGTTTAATGACCGTGTAGTCCGACAGGATGCAGGCCCTGGCGATCGTGTTCTCAAGCTCCCTGACGTTCCCCCTCCAGGCCCTTTCGGTAAGGTAACTCATCGCCTCCCTGTCTATGCGCGTGTCCGTTCCACGGGCATACTTTTTCAAAAGGTGGGCAACCAGCTCGGGAATGTCCTCCCTCCTCTCTCTCAAGGGGGGCACGACGATGGGAAAAACGTTGAGCCTGTAGTAGACGTCCTCCCGAAATTTCCCCTCCTCCACGAGCCTGGCGATGGTCCTGTTCGTGGTGGCGATGACCTTCACATCGACCTTTTTCGGGTACTTCGAGCCGATGACCTCAACCTCCCTCTCCTGCAGGACCCTGAGGAGCTTCGCCTGCAACCTGAGGTCCATCTCCGTCACCTCGTCGAGGAGTATCGTCCCTCTGTCGGCAACCTCGAACTTCCCCGGCTTTCTGGCCACGGCCCCCGTGAATGCCCCCTTCTCATAGCCGAAAAGCTCGCTTTCGAGGAGATTCTCAGGAAGGGCGGCGCAATTCACGGCAACAAAGGGCATTTCCCTGCGTTCGCCGCTCTCATGGATGTACCGGGAGATCAGCTCCTTTCCGACCCCGCTTTCGCCCATCACCAGAACCGTCGTATCCGATTTCGCCACCTGCTGCGCCTTCAGGAGCACGTCCTTCATGGCCCTGGACGAACAAGCTATCTTCCCACTGTCGAGGCCGAGCGCCCGCTTGACCACTTCATAGAGCGTCACGGTGTCGAAGGGCTTTTGAATGTAGTCGAAGGCCCCTTCCTTTATCGCGTTCACCGCGTGTTCGACGGTTGCGTACGCGGTGATGACGATGACGGGAAGGGAAGACCACTCCTTCCTGATGCGCCCGAGGAGATCGATGCCGTTCACAAAGGGCATCTTCACATCGGTAATGACGAGGTCGCTCGCGGATCTCTTGAGGGACTCCATGGCGACCCGGCCGTCCTCCGCGCCGCACACGTCATATCCTGCATGCGTCAGGGCCTCGGTCAGGGCTACTCGCATTTGATAGTCGTCATCGACAACAAGGATGTTTTTCATGACCGCTCTTTCGGAAGGGAGACCGCAAAGGATGAACCTTTGCCCTCGACCGATTCTACCTCTATATATCCGTCGTGGGCCTTCACGACATTGTGCGCGATGAAAAGGCCGAGGCCCACACCCTTATCCTTCGTCGTAAAGAAAGGATTGAATATGTTCCTCCTCGTCTCCTCGCTCATGCCAATCCCATCGTCGGCGAAAATCACCGACACGTACCTGCCCTCTTCTCTAACTTCTACAGTGATATGTCCTTTACTTCCTATGGCTTCTATCGCATTGCTGATAAAATTCATGAGGGCGAGCTTCAAAAGGTCAGGATCGACCCATGTTTCTGCGTCGTAGGCACTGCTAAAACCGATCGTGATGTCCCTACTTCCCGCCGAGATGCTCATGAAGTCAAGCGTCTCTTTCACCAGCCGGGAAAGCCCGGTCTGTCTAAGGACGATCGTTTTAGGGCGCGTATAGGAGAGAAGGTTGTTGATGATCCTGTCGATGGTATTGACGCCGAAGATCACGGAACTGACATAGTCCTTTTCCTTCGGACCTATCTTTCCCCGGAGGATCATGGAAAGAAAGAGTTGCATGCTGCCGAGCGGGTTCTTTATCTCATGGGCGATTCTTGCGGCCATTTCCCCCATTGCCCGGAGCCTCTCGTCTCTTTCGAACCGCTCCTTCATCTTCTGCACTTCCGTCACGTCCTCGAAAACGATGACCTCCTTGCCTGCGGAGCCATTGGTGAGGCTGCTCTTTCTCCATCGGAAATAGCCTTTTCCGTTCCTGACTTCCCCCATATGGGCACCGGCCCCGTCGAGCCTTTCGCAAAACTCCGGCCATCCGAATTTCTCGGCCTCTTTGTTGGTAAAAAGGGTCGATCTCCCATGCTGCACGACGACGCCCACAGGAAGGGAATTGAGGATGTTGTAGAAGCCTTCCTCCGCCTTCTCCAGTTCCTTGTTCTTTTCATTTATCTCTTTGTTTAGCTGGCTTATCCGGTCCTCCAGGGCCAGATAGTAGCCAGCGAGGGAGTCAGAGGCCTTCACAAATTCCTGGAAGGCGTTCGTGAGTAACTGTGTGTCCGATGTTTGCATGAGATGATCCAAAGCAAGATACATACCAAAGCGGACCGTCGGTCCATTTGCCCTGTATAATCCGGGAAAGTCGCAAGAAGGAAGGGTAAGGGCGGCATGCACGCCTGTCACGGTTTTGACGGGCCAACCGGCGGGGGGTCGGCCACGCCGGGCTAGTGCGCTTTAGCGGGTCGCCCGCAGCGGGTGTGGAGAGCGGCTTTTCTTCGCTTCCGGTCCTTCCTTTTTCCGAGGGGGAGGCCGGGAAAGTGCGCGAAGCGGGTCGCGCTTTGCCCGTGGAGGGGGCTACGCTAGCCAACCGGGTATTTTTTGCCTCCGGTTCATCCTTTTCATGAGGGGGCGGCTTCAACGGCTTCGCCGTTGGAGGGGGCGACGCTAGCCCCAATAATTGATTCAGTCGGCTATGCCGAGGCGCTTCATCTTCTCGATGAGGGTTGTCCTGTTCATGCTCAATATCTGGGCAGCCTTGCTCTTGACGCCGTTTGTTTCGTCGAGGGCCTTCAAGATCAGGTTCTGCTCAAACTCGGACACGAGCGTATCATAGCCCCTGTGCAGGTCCATCGATACGCTCTCGTTTTTGTGCTGACTGTAGAATTTTTCGGGAAGGTCTTCTATATTGATGAAACCGGCCTTCTTAAGCACGACGAGCCTCTCCACGAGGTTCTGCAACTCCCTAACATTGCCCGGATAATCGTACTCCAGAAGCGTCTCCATTGTCTCCTCCGAAAAGCCTTCCACGTTGGCGTTGTTCATGGTGTTCGATTTTTCGAGGAAGTGCGCGTAGAGCAGGGGGATATCCTGCCGCCTCTCCCTCAACGGAGGTATGTTGATGGGAACGACATTCAGCCTGTAATACAGATCTTCCCTGAACTTTCCCTCCCGGACCAGTTCTTCCAGATTGCGGTTAGTGGCGGCGATTATCCTCAGATCGACCTCAATGGTCTTTGTCCCGCCGACCCTTTCGAAGGTCTTCTCCTGTATCGCCCGGAGCAGCTTGACCTGGAGATTGAAGCTCATATCCCCTATCTCGTCCATGAAGATCGTGCCGCCGTCGGCGACCTCGAACCTCCCGAGGCGTGTGGTCGTCGCGCCGGTAAAGGCGCCCTTTTCGTACCCGAAGACCTCGCTTTCCAGCAGGGTCTCGGGGATGGCGCCACAATTCACCACCACCAGAGGCTTATCCCTCCGCGAGGAATTGAAGTGGACCGCCCTTGCCACGAGTTCCTTGCCAACCCCGCTTTCCCCGGTGATCAGGACGGTCGCACTCGTATCCGCCACCTTCTCTATCAGTTCGAAGACCTTCTGCATGCCGAGGCTCACGCCTATGATATTTTCGAACTTATACTTATCTTTCAGGAAACTCCTCAGCAGGGTGTTTTCCCGAACCGCGCGGTTCTCCGAAAACCTCCTGAGCAGATTCGCCTTCGCCGTGAGCTTTTTTGGTATATTGTCGCCCGTAAGAAGCCGGGAATAGTGCATCGCCGATTCAACGCTCGACAGGACCTCCTCGAACTTGAATGGCTTGAGAAGGTAGTCGAAGGCGCCGCATCTCATCGCGCTCACCGCGGTTTCAAGGCTCCCATACCCGGTTATGACGATCCCGAGGGTGTTCAGATATTCCTTCTGGATGAAATTTATCAACTGAAGTCCGTCGATCTTCGGCATGAGCAGGTCGGTGATGAGCAGATGGTAGCCGTTATTTTTCAGGGCTACCAGCGCACTCTTCCCATCCAGGAACGGATCTACCGAATAACCTTGCGCGGTGAGCAGCTCGTTGAGCATAGTCAGTATATTCTGCTCGTCCTCAACGATTATTATTCGGCCTTTTTCCATGGATCGCCTCTCGGATCGATTGCAACGTTGTCGAGCAGGTCCCAGGCCCTGTCGGTGTCATCCTTCCTGATATCCCTGGAGGTGTCATCCTTCCTGATATCCCTGGAGGAGCCGCCTATCGTATACACGGTCTTGTCTTTGTCCCTCTGCACGTCGAGTATTGGCCGCTCCGCAGGCGGCCGGCCGTTTCCCTCGGCTCCGTCTCCATATGATGCCGCAGGGAATAACCCGAGAAGGGGGCATGCAGAAACAACGAGCAGCAAGATTCCTCGCCATCCTCGACTCCACCGTTTCACTGGCCGCCTCCTCCCCCTGTTGTGACCTGCCTTTCACAAAGAGTTACAGGAAATAAGCAAGGGACACCTTATCTTTTCCCACATTGGGGGAAAGAATGCAACAAATATATCAAGAATTCGCAAGAAACTGCCGCGTCTATTCGAAAGGAGGCAAGGGCGGCCACGGGGACCCGTGCATCTTTGAAGCATCCGATTCATCACGTCAAGTCATTGACAGGGTTGCCAAGGCCTTGACGAGTCTCTTCGGCCAAACGGGTCAATTATAGGGGCTAGCGTCGCCCCCTCCGCCAGCAAAGCCGGCGGAGCCTCCCCCTCATGAAAAGGAAAGGGCGGAGGCGAAAAAATACCACGGCGGGCTAGCGTCGCCCCCTCCGCCAGCAAAGCCGGCGGAGCCTCCCCCTCATGAAAAGGAAAGGGCGGAGGCGAAAAAAGCCTTTAGT
>JBEKJU010000042.1:0-18448 GCA_050011095.1 Syntrophorhabdales bacterium | reverse complement strand
AAGGCAGGATCATCGGCGCCGGTCCCTACGACGACTTCATACAGACCGACGCGCCTATCAATCCGGGAAACTCGGGCGGTCCCCTTTTCAATATGGGAGGTGAGGTGATAGGCATCACAACCGCCATCATACCCAACGGACAGGGGATCGGATTCGCCATCCCCATAAATACCGCGAAGGCCCTCCTGCCCGAACTCGTGACAAAGGGAAAGGTGACGCGGGGCTATCTGGGCGTCAATATCCAGGACATCACCGACGAGCTGGCCGCATCGCTCGGCCTCAAGGGCTCCAGAGGCGCCCTCGTTGCCGAGGTCGTTCAAGGAGGCCCCGCGGAAAAGGCGGGTGTGAAACGGGGTGACGTCATTACGGCGATCGACGGGAAAGAGATAAAGGATAGTCACGACCTTGCGACGCACGCCGCCGCAACCCCCATAGGCAAGGAGGTTCCTCTCCGGCTTGTGCGGAATGGGTTGGAGATGACCCTGAAGGTGAAGGTCGGCATGCTCAAGGCCCAGGAAGCCGACACGGGGAAGGGCGAAGCCACCCCCCAGGACAAGTGGGGTCTCCAACTCCGGGAGCTGAACCCCGAGGTGGCGCGCCAAATGGGTCTGAGGCAGGATCAGGGCGTTGTCGTCGCGGGCGTCCGGCCGGGGAGTCCGGCTGATGAGGCCTCCATCCAGCGGGGTGACATCATTCTTGAAGCGAACCGAAAGCCGGTGAAAGGCGTGGAGGATCTGAGGGAGAAAATGGCAAATCCGGAGGGCAGCGATAGACTCCTTCTCCTCGTGCAGCGGGACCAGGGCACCTTCTACCTCGTCCTCAAAAAATAGATGCCTAACAGAAGGGTTATCGCTTTATGTTATGGGCCGCCGGGAGAACCGGTGGCCCATAACAACCCTAATGGTTACCAACCGGGGTCTTTCTCTCCGGGGACGCACCACCGCATGCCGGGCCCTCGGCGGCCCGGAATCGGACTGAAGGGATTATTCCTTTTTGATTGCGAAGCCTTACGGCAGGTGTGAAAGCGCCATGTTCGAAAGGCGGGCGATGCGGTTTTCTTACGACCCTGGACCCTGCTGCCTGGCGATCCGCCTCGCAGCCTCCCTCGCTTGTGTCAAAGTCTGATACTTTTCACCCTGAACGTAGTAGTACACATCAGCCGGAAAACCGTCAGCATCCTTACGGGAGATCTCGATTACCTGAATACCGTCCATGACCGTGACGATTCTCGATGTACTCACGTGTATCCTCTGCCTTACCGCATAAAGCAACAATTATCCCGTGCATGACCATTCCGCCCGGAAGCGGCTGCCACACCCAGGTTCATTGAATTCCGTTTGCCTTCCCGTTTTCCGCCAGAATAGAAAGAAGGGGAAAGGAAACTATCCTTCCCCCCTTTATGCTCCATATCACTTCGCGGGAGCCTCCGGTGCAGGGGCGGGTGCAGGTGCAGGGGCCGGCGCCTCTGTCGCCTTCTTGGCCTTCTTCGCCTTCTTGGGCTTCTTGGCCTTCTTGGCCTTCTTCGCAGGTGCTGCCTTGGTCTCAGGCGCCGTTGTTGCGGCCGTCGGCTGATCCGTCGGTGCCGCGGCAGGCTTGTCCTGAGCAAAGGAGACTACCGAAAAGGTCAGAGCGATCAATGCTGCCAGTACGAACGTGAAAATCTTCTTCATTTGTTTCACCTCCTCTCCTTGCGTCGTCTGAATCTTCATGCTTCTCTACATGCATCATATGTGCCACGGATCGTCCTGGACATCACCAAGAACACCCGTTTCCGGTTTGGCGAAAGTCGACGCGAAGATGGCGGTGAGAAAAGGGCGCACCGCGCATGAAAGGGGCCTTGTAAGATGAGATTGGAGAAGGAGGTTGTCGGAGGTTTCCGACTCAAAATGATCGGAATTTTCCGACGGACTTATGGCCATTCGGAATCGAAGGAGGACTTTGCGCGTGTTTTCCGCCTGTCATCTCTCCTTATTCTCGTATCCCCGCGGCGTTATCATCAGGTTGCGCCACACGGCCGTCTTCGAGTTGCCGACGATCACCGTCGTTTGCATGTCTATCTCATCTAAGGGCATATGGTCGAGGTCGGTCACGATGACCTTCTCGTGAGCGCGCATCGCCGCCTTCACGATGCCTACGGGCGTCGCGGCCGCCCTGTGCCTCAGGATTATCTGCCGCGCCTTCCTGATATGGCCGTCCCGCGCGCGCGACCGCGGGTTGTAGAGGACGATGACGAAGTCGGCCCGCGCCGCGGCGTCGAGGCGCGCCTCGATCGTCTGCCAGGGCGTCAACCGGTCGGAGAGGCTTATCGAGGCGAAATCGTGCATGAGGGGCGCCCCGAGGCGGGCCGCACAGGCGCTGAGGGCGGATATGCCGGGGATGATCTCGACGGTGCGGACCATGGAGGAGGCGCCGCACTTTCTGAGGAGTTCAAGCACGAGCCCCGCCATGGCGTAGATGCCGGGGTCCCCGCCGCTCACCACCGAAACCGTCCTGCCCTCGGCGGAAAGCTCGATTGCCCTCTCGCAGCGGTCGATCTCCAGGAGCATCCCCGTCGTGACCGTCTCTTTGTCGGCGATCAGTCCGCCCAAAAGATCGAGATAGGGCCCATAGCCGACGATCACGTCGGATTCGCGGATCGCCGCCAGGGCGCGAGGCGTCAGGTGGTCGATGCTGCCCGGCCCGGTGCCGACGACGTAGAGGGCGCCCTTTGCCGGCCCTCGCCGGTCGATGGCCTTTCGCGGGTCCCCGTGCTCTCCCCTCTCTCCTGGTTTCGCTTCCGCGACGGCGATTGTCACGTTCCCCGCCTTGTGTTTGTGGACGATGAGGCACCCGCCCCCGGAGGCGAGGATGGCGGACGGCTCCGCAACGGCCCGCGCGCCGGTCGCCCTCCATGCGGCATCCGACGGGCTCACGTCCGCGACGCGGTTCAGCTCCATTGGCGTAAAGGCGATGAGGGGCATGTCGTTTCTTTCCGCAAACGCGCGGAGTCCCGGTTCGTTCATTTTTTTATCGATTGTCGCGACGGCGCGGACGGAGAGGAAGGAGAGGCTGTGCGCGTCTAGCGTCTTTCGCAGGGCTTCTTCGATCTCTCCGGCTGATGTCCCGCTGTTGCATCCTATCCCGGCAACGAGGTTTTTCGGCCGGAGGAGAAGGACATCGACCCGGCCCGGCGCGCCCTCTTTGTTCGTGACCACGATGTCCGCGGAGGCAGGGTCCTCCGTCCGGAGAAAGGCAGCCGGCGCCTCCAGGGGGATGTCCGAGAAGAGGCTGAGCATTTTGTGGTCTATCAGCTTCGTCCCGGCCTTCGGGAGGCGATCCGGGTTCTCGATCGCAAGGTCCTGTTCTTTGGCCCATACGTCGAGGGCGGGGAGGTCGTTCACATCGGAGGCCGTCGTGATGACGGCGCTGCCCCCCGTGAGCCGGGCGAGTTCCTTCGCGAGCGCGTTCGCCCCGCCGAGGTGACCGCCGAGGAGGCTGACGACGTGTGCGCCCGCCTCGTCGAGGAGCACGACCGCCGGGTCGGTCCGTTTGTCCCCGATGAGGGGGGCGATGGTCCTCACCACAATGCCGGCGGCCATGATAAAAACGAGCCTCGCGCCTTTCGCCCAGTTCGCCTCGACGGCCTCGCGCGAGAAACCGCACGCGACGGCGCCGGGGTAGCAGGCCGCGATGGTCTCCGCCAGTATCCTTCCCCTTTCCGTCACGGAGAAGAGGACGGTCCTATTTCCGGTAGCCATGGGTGAATCCCTTGTGGTAGAGCCTCGATTCCTTCCCGAGGTCCCCCATCGACGCCCGCAGCGACTCGCCCACGTAGATGAGGGCCGTCTTGCGGACACCCGCCTCTGCCGCACGCGCCGCGATGTCTCTCAGGCTGCCCCTGATGACCCTCTCGTCGGGCCACGATGCCTTCTCGATGACGACGGCGGGGGTATCCTCGGGATAGCCCTTGAGAAGCTCCTCCACGACCTTCTCGATCATCCCGGCGCTCAAGAATATGACCATGGAGGCCTTGTGCCGGGCAAGCCCGGCAAGGGCCTCGCCTTCAGGCACGGGAGTCCGGCCTTCGAGCCTCGTAAAGATCACGGTCTGGCTTATCTCCGGGATCGTCAGTTCCTGACCGAGGAGGGCCGCGCCCGCCATGGCTGACGAGACGCCGGGGATCACCTCGTAGGCGATCCCGAGGCCGCGAAGCCGCTCTATCTGCTCTGAAACGGCGCTGTAGAAGGCGGGATCGCCCGTGTGGAGCCGCGCGACGCGCATGTTCTTTTCCACCGCTTCCTTCATGACGGCGATGATCTCATCGAGGTTCATGCGGGCCGAGTCGTAGACGGCCGCCGCGAGGCCCTCAAGGAGCGCGGGGTTTACGAGACTTCCCGCGTAGATGATCACATCCGCCGCCTCAAGGATTTCCCGACCCTTCACGGTGATGAGCAGGGGGTCGCCCGGTCCCGCGCCGACGAAGGAGACGATGGGTCCTTTCTCTGTCTGTTCCTCTTTTGACCTTTTCATTTTTTCACGATCACCATTGAAAAATAGTCGAGCCCCTCGGGCTTCAGCCCGGCGAGGTCCGTGCAGACCGCCTCGTCGGCCATGCCTGCCCGCGAGACATAGACCGCCTTTTCGAGAAGACCCAGCTCGCCGAGGGCTGCCCTGATCTCATGAAAGGCCTTGTGGACCTTCATGAGGACCACCGTATCGAACCGCCCGGTCAGGCCGGCTAGATCATCGACGGAGCCCGCGGGAAGGATGGCGATCCTCCCGTCGCCGAGGCCGAGGGGGATCCGCGCCCGCGCGGCGGAGGCATTGATCGACGAGACGCCGGGGACGATCTCGATGCGCAGTCCGGGCTCCGCCTCGACGAGCCTGTCGTAGAGGTAAAAGAAGGTGCTGTAGACGGCGGGATCGCCGAGGGTGATGAATGCCACGTCGATCCCCCTTCGGAGCCTTTCGAGAAGGATTGTCGCTGCCTCATGCCACCTGGCCCCGAGCACCCGTTCGTTCGCGGCCCTGTCCGTCCTTCTCATGGGAAAAAAGGCCTCCACGATCTCCTTGCCCCCCAAGTCGACAGCCTTTCGCACGATGGAAAGGGCGAGGCTCTCGCCCGCCTCTTTTCCCTTGGGCACGCAGATCGATCCCACCTGCGAGATGAGACGGGCCCCTTTCAGTGTGAGAAGCTCCGGATCGCCCGGTCCTACACCGATCACATAAAGGGTTCCCGCCATTCAGCCCTTCTCTCCCACGATCACGAACACGGGGTTGAGGGCGGCCAGGTAGCGCTTGTCGCCCACCTTTTTCGACCGCGCCACGGAGACCTGCGAGACCCTGACCCGCAAGCGCGCCCGTTCGAGTCCCCCGATGGCCGCGTTCAGCGTCTCTATCGTCCCCGCGTTGATGACGATGATGCCGTCTTCCATCCTGCGCGCCGCCACGTCGATAATCTCTTCGAGCCTCCCGCCGCTCCCCCCGATGAAAACCCGACAGGGCGCGGGCAGGGACGCGAGGGCCGACGGCGCCTCGCCCTCGACGACGGAGAGGTTCTCAACGCCGAAGAGGCCCTTGTTCTTGCGCATCCCTTCGAGCTGCCCTTCGTCCTTTTCGACGGCAAAGACGTGAAGCCCCGGACACAGGCGGGCCGCCTCAACGGAGACGGCGCCGGAGCCCGCGCCGACGTCCCACAGCACGCTATTCCCGGGCAGCCGCAGCGCGTGGATCGTGACGGCCCTGACCTCGTCTTTCGTGATGAGGCCGCCTGAATGGGCGATCTCCTCCTCGCGGAGTCCGAATCGCGGCAGGAGCGGCGGCGTGCCTGCCGGCAATAGGCTATCGGTTCTCGTGATTATCACCACATTCGGATCGTTGAACGACATGGCCGCGATCTCATCCGCCGTACCCGCCGTGATCCGCTCATCGTCATAGCCCAGCCTCTCGCAGACATGGAAGAGGAGGCAAGGACGGCGCGCCGCGGTGGCGACGGCGCGGGCGATGACGGCCGGGTTATTCTCCCTGTCCGTGAGGATTGCCAGGGTGTCATGGGTCGCGAGGAGTCCGGAAAGATCATCGAGGGCGTAACCCCCCTCCCTCTGCCTGCGGCAGCCGGAGCCGTGGAGGCTCACGAAGAACGCCTTCTCCCACGACTCCCCGATGCGGGAGAAGGCGAGCTGGATGCTCGACACATCGGGGATCACCTCGACGGCATCCCGGCCGAACTCCCTGACCGCCCGCCGGCCTATCCCGAAAAACAGGGGGTCTCCCGACGCGAGGAGGACGATAGGTCCCGCGCCCCGGCGCAGTCCCTCATGGATAAAGGCCATCGTCTCATCGACATCGGTGATCTCCCTGATTTTCTCCCGGACCTCCGCAAATTCGGCATAGCCCCTGAAAATGTCGCAGAGCCGACGCGCCGCGACCACGGTCTCGGCCGAAAAGATGGCCTGTCGGGCGCGCCGGTCCAGGGGTCTGGATCCGATGCCTATGATGGTCAGCTTATTAGCCATCTTCCGCGATCACCTCCCCCTCATACGAGACGAGAAGGGCGACGACGGGAATACGGCCCGTGATCGACTCGGCGTATTGTCTCGCCGCGGCACAGACGCCCGAAAAGATCGGCAGGCCGATCTCTCTTCCGACCGAGGCGACGCGCTCGAACATCTCTCGGGCGCTCGTCGATGGCCTGTCGGCAGGGCCGGGATGGCCCAGGCGCCTCACGAAGGCATCCGCCCTCGCGAGATCGATCGCCCCGTGGCGCACGTGGGTCTGGGGTATCGCCATGGCGATCTTCAGCATCTTCGCCCATTGGGCGCAGAGATGGACCTTGTCGAACGTGCGCCTTCCTGCCTCGCGAAGGGCATACTCCACATAATCGCCCATCATGACGTAGGCCGCATCCGGAAGGCCGAAGCGGCCCATGTGGGCCCGCTCGGAGGCCCTTCCCGAAGAAAGGACGATCTCCTTGCTGCCCATGGCCTCCGCCACGTTCATCGATGCGGTGATTGTCGCGGTCCACGCATCGCTCGACAGGGGCACCACTATCCCTGTCGTGCCGAGGATCGATATCCCGCCGACGATACCGAGCCGGCTGTTCAGCGTTTTCCTGGCGAGCGCAACGCCTTCGGGGACGGAGATTGTCACCTCGATATGGCGCACCGTATCATGGCGTGCGGCCGGGGCCTCCGCGATGGCCTCGATCACCGCTTCACGCACCATGCCCCTCGGTCCGGGATTTATTGCCGGCTCACCCATGGCGACGGGCAGCCCCGGACGGGTGACCATGCCCACGCCCTCGCCGCCCTTGATGGTGACATCGGGCAGCCCGCGACGCCTGGGGACGTCATGTCCCGATCGGTCACCCGTCAGGACAACCCGTGCAACGATTTCGGCCCCATGGGTTACATCGGGGTCGTCACCGGCATCCTTGATGACTGAAGCGCACGCGGCGCGGTCCGCTTCCTCGCGCCACGCCCTCGCGATCTTCAGGACATGCCTCGTTCCGTCGGGGAAGGGGATATCCACCTCCACGGGTCGGCCCGTCCGGGAGAAAAGGAGCAGGGTCGCCCCCTTGGCGGCCGCCGCGGCGCAGGCGCCGCTCGTGTAGCCCGGCCGGAGAGACCTACTTTTCGATGCCGGTGCGGGCATTCACGCCTCTTTGGTAATAGTGCTTGACCTCGCGCATCTCCGTGACGAGGTCGGCCTCGGCGATGACGCTCTCCGGGGCATACCTCCCGGTGAGGATCAACTCGACACCCGCCGGTTTGTTTCTGATCAGCCCGAGAACCTCATCGACGCCCACGAGACCGAAATGGACGGCCACATTCACCTCGTCGAGAATGACCACGTCGTACGACCCGGTTTGGACGAGCCCCTCGATCTCCCGCATCCCTTCGCGGGCGGCATCGATGTCCGCGCCGTCGACCTTATGGTTAGTGATCATGCCCTGGCCGTACTGCCGATAGACAATCATGTCCCCTAACCGTTCGAGCATCCGGTGCTCGCTGCATTTCTCCTTCTTGACGAACTGCGCGATGAAGACCTTCAGCCCCGCCCCTGCCGCCCTGAGGGCAAGGCCGAGGGCCGCCGTTGTCTTTCCCTTGCCGTTACCCGTGTAAACCTGGACGTAGCCCCTACGCATGTGATCTTTCCAGAAGCCGCAGGATCTCTCTCCGCGCCTCCCCCACTGTGAGTGGAATTTTTCCGAAAGGGACGTTGTCTTCGTGCTTCAGCCTGTAGATCATCTCGGCAATCTGGGGCAGCCGCAGTTTCACGTGCTCCATGTCCTCAGGCGCCGTGAAGACCGCCTCCGGCGCACCGCTCCTGACGACCCGGCCCTTGCTCAGGATATAGAGCCTGTCGAGAAACAGCGGAACAAGCTCGACGCTGTGGGTCGCCATGACGATGGTGACGTGCTTCTCCCTGTTCAGCCTGACGAGGAGGCCCATCATTTTGTACTCCCCCATGGGGTCGAGGCCCGCGGTAGGCTCATCGAGCAGCAGGATCTCGTGGCCCATGGCGAGGAGGCCCGCTATGCAGGCGCGCTTTTTCTGCCCGAAGCTCAGCGTGTGTATCGACTTGTCGATATATCCCTCGATGTCGACGTCGGCGAGGGCCTTCTTCACCCTGTCCGTCACGTCTTCCTTCGAGAATCCCATGTTGAGGGGGCCGAACGCCACGTCCTCGAAGACGGTGGGCGCGAACAGTTGATCGTCCGGGTTCTGAAAGACGAGACCGACCTTTCGGTATATGTCCTTCGGTGAGAGCCTTCTGATGTCGACCCCGTCGAGGAAAACCCTCCCCTTTAACGGCTTGAGGAGGCCGTCGATGATCTTGAGGAGCGTCGTCTTGCCGGAACCGTTGGAGCCGAGGATGCCTACGAATTCCCCGTTTCCGACATCCAGCCTGATGTCCTGCATCGCCTTCGTGCCGTCGGGGTAGGCGAACGCATCGATGGCGATCCGGAACCTGGGCGTACCCTCCACTACATCCTCCATATGATGCCCATGAGAAACAGAAAGAGCGCCGAGAGCGCCAGATGGCCGGTTTTCAGGCGTTCCTGACCCATGGACGGCATGTTCCCATCATAGCCCCGCTGGATCATGGCGAGGGCCGAGTGCTGGCTGCTGTCAAAGGCCTTGAGGGCAAGCGCCCCCGCAAGGACGCCGAAGGAGCCTAGCCCCCGCCTGATGCTTGAGTAGCCCAGGCGGTTCTTCTGTGCGCTGTAGATGACCGTGGCTTCGTCCAGGAGCAGAAAGATGTAACGGTACGCGAACATCGCCACGTCGATCAGGCCCTTCGGGACCCTGAGCCAGGCAAGGCCGCGGAGAAATTCGGTGAAGGGGGTCGCGAAACCCAGAAGGGCGATCATCGAGACCGCGCCGACGATCCTCGCGCCGAGCACGAGGCCCTCGATGAGCCCGTCCCTGTGTCCCGCGATCTCGATCCCAAAGATGCGGCACGAGCCGATGACCTCATGCCCGGAGAAGAGGAATTTGATCACTATCAGGACGGCGACAATGAAGAGGGGTTCCGAGAAGCGGGCGAGGAGCCTACGCGCCGAAACGCGCAGGCTCGCGCAGGTTGAAAGGCAGAAAAAGGCGACAAGGAGGGGGAAAAACGCACCCCTGCAGGTGAGCACCATGGAAAGGACCGCCGCGGCACAGAGGAGCTTTATCCTGGCGTCGACCTTTGTTAGGGGATGGCCCCTCTTTTCCTCCGGGAACGGGGTATGCATGGCTAGTCTCTCCGCCCCTCCATCAGTTTTCTCCAACAGTACCCGGCGGCAAAGCCACCGGATGCGCCCGCCAGGAGAAAGACAAAAGGGATGATATCTCCCCGGTCGGTCGGGATAAGGGGGCCATGGGCCTCCCTGCCGTGCTCCCTAGCGATCTTTTCGACCACTGCTTCGTCTACGCCCTGCCATTTGGGTTCGTCCGCCTTCATGGCCGCGGCGCGGGGATAGGGGGCGATGACGAGCGCTAGGAGCGCGCAGAGTATGATCCCGGCATGCAGGATTTTCGATGTGGCGGGCCGGAGTCTCACGGGGTAGCCTCCTTTGCCCCGACCACCTTCATCCGCACGAGGAGATCGGGCCGCTTCTTCTGAAGGAGCACGACCATGCCGGCGGTCATCGCGCCTTCGAGGAATCCGAGGGGCACCTGCGTGGGGACGAAGGCCGCCGCGATTTTCAAAAAAAGCGGGAGGAAGGGCTCTTTTCCTTTCAGGGCGGCCGCGAGGATGAATGATGTCGCAAGGTAGGTGAGCCAGTCCGCGGCAAGGCCCGCCGCGAAGCCCGCAACCGTGAGGCTCACCCTGCATGCCCTGAGAAGCCTGAATACAAGAAACCCCGAGAACGACCCGACTACCCCCATGGAGACGATATTCGCGCCTAGGGTGGTCAGCCCCCCGTGGGCAAGAAGGAGCGCCTGGATCAAGAGGGCGACCGCCGCGACGAGCACGCTTAACGCGGGGCCGAGCAAGATGGCGGAAATGGCCGTACCGCAGGGGTGCGAACAGGTGCCGACGGTCGGGACCGGTATGGGGATGCAGGAAATGATAAAGACGACAGCCGCCATAAAGCCAACGAGGGGCTTGAAGGAGAGGTCGCCTTCGGACGACCGTTTGAGACGGTGGAGGCCGACGGCGAGAAAGGGGGCCGCCACGATGAACCAGAGAAGGGCCCACTGGAAGGGAAGTATCCCTTCCGAAATGTGCATGGCCCAGACAGGACGGGCCGGCAGGAGCAGCATGAGGGCGAACCCGGCAACGAGGCCGCAGGGGAGCTTATGGCGAAGCACGAAGGTCATCACGCACCCTCCGCCGAGGCCATCGTGAGCAGGGCATTGACGATGGCGACCGCAACAGGCGTCCCGCCTTTTCTGCTCAGGTTCGTAATAAAGGGAAATTGCTGCGCCGCGAGCAGGGCCTTCGACTCGACGGCCTTCACGAAACCGACAGGAACGCCGACGACGAGTGGCAAAAAGGCAGGAGGCTCCTCGTTGAAGATCTTGATGACCTTGAAGAGCGCGGTGGGCGCGTTGCCTATGGCGACGATGCCGGCGGTGTTCCCCTCCCTGATCGCCCGATCGATCCCATCCTCCGCCCTGGTCCTCCCGGAAGGCGTTCCGTCTCGGGGGTCTGCCGCGATACCGCAGCGGACATGGCCGCCCCATCGGGCAAGGAGCCGCTTGTTGATCCCCGATCTGACCATCTCGATGTCGGTGACGATATCCTTCCCCTCCCTGATCGCCTCTATGCCCGCGGCAACGGCATCGGGGTGAAAAATAAGGCCGGAGGCGTACTCGAAATCGGCCGTTGCGTGGATCACCCTCTTGACAATGGGCAGCCTTTCTTCGGGAACGCCCGTGAAATCGGCCTCCTCCGAGATGATCTCGAAGCTCCGCCTCTCTATCTCGCTCGCGACAGGGGATATCGCGGAGTTGATCCTTTCGAGGACGATGCGGACGAGGCCCTCGTGGATGCCTAGAGGCGGCGTATAGATGAACTCGACGTGGGGATGTCTTTTTCGCCCCTCCTCGATCTTCGCGGGGATGTCCTTGGTCACGTGCATGCCGGAATAGAGGAAGAAGGGGTGGACGATGATCCTTTGCGCGCCCTCGGCGACGCAGGCGTCGATGGTGGTCCCGATATCGGGCTCGACAAACTGGAGGTAGGCCACCCGCACGCAGGGGTCGGTACATCCCGGATGAAGTCGCGCGTGGAGGAGCGAGGCGACAACGTCTACATTGTTTGCGTCTTTCTTGGGGCTTCCGTGTCCGATGAGGATGATCCTTTCCATGGTTATCGAGCCGCTCCTTTCTTCACAAAATCGATGAAACCTTGCGCAACCGCGGGATTGCTGCCGAAATGGACGTGGATGTAGCTTCCGAGGGTATTCCTGTATTGGTATCCCTCGGGGGCCAGGTCGGCGCCCGATCCGTCCGTGACCGCGTAGACCCGTTCGGGGCGATACGACCCGCCCGTCTCCGGGGCCTCCGCTATCTCCGAATAGCGAAACTCATGACCCCGCGCGCGCTCCCCTTTTCGGCCGAGGATACAGTCACGGGCGAGCGAAACCTCCCGGTACCCGAGGTGGGCCCTTTCCTTCCCCATCATCGTCTCAAAGGGAAAGACGCCCGTCATCGGGAAGGCATGGTCCTGAAAGTCGCAGATGGTCCGCGAGAGGTACATCAGGCCGCCGCACTCGGCATAGAGCGGCCGGTCTGAATCGGCCCATTCGCCGATTGCCCTCCGCATGGGGATGTTCTGTGAGAGGGCCTCGCCGTGGAGTTCGGGGTAGCCCCCACCTATATAGACCGCATCGGCGCCTTCGGGAATGCCCTTGTCCGCGAGCGGGCTGAAGAAGACGATCTCTGCCCCCGCCTCCTTGAGAAGGTCGATATTATCCTGATAGTAGAAACAGAAGGCCCGGTCGGATGCGACAGCGACCCGGATAGCGTCGCCGCGCGCGGCCCCCGCCCTCTGCATGGGTGCGGTTTGGGACTGTGGGAGCGGGGCGCAAGAAGCGGATAGGCTCAGGAGGGCGTCGATATCGACGAAGGAAAGGACCGCGTCCGCGAGCCTGTCGAGATTCGACGAGGAGACGGGCTCCTCCTCCGCGACGACAAGGCCCAGATGCCTGTGGGGAATCTCGAAGCGCCCGTCCCTCGGCAGATACCCTAGGAGGGCCACCCCTTTCACGCCGGCTGCGAGCCGCTCGTAGTGGCGGTTCGAGGCGACGCGGCTGAAGATGACGCCTTTCACCTCCGCGGTCGGCCCCGCGCCTTCCGGTCTCCAGTCCCTGAATCCCGCAATCAGGGCCCCCGCGCTCTCGGCCATGCCGTAGGCGTCGACAACGAGGACCACCGGGGCGCCGATCACGGCCGCGAGGGCCGCCGTGCTCAGGTACCCGTCATATAGCCCCATCACGCCCTCGACGACCGCGATGTCGGCGTCCGATCCATTCCGGTGAAAACTCTCCTTCACGTAGGCCGCCCCGCACATCCAGAGGTCCAGGTTCCGCGATACCCTCCCGGCGGCGATCCGGTGGAGCCCCGAGTCGATGAAATCGGGCCCCGCCTTGAAGGGCTGCACGATGTGGCCCTTTTTCCGGAGGGCGGCGAGGACGCCGAGGGTTACCGTCGTCTTGCCGCAGCCCGAGTGTGTGCCCCCGATGACTAGTCCGCGCATATGCCTGCCATCTCCGTGAGGAGCCGCTCGTTTTCCGCTCTGGACCTGACGGCGACCCGGATGTACGTATTGTCGAGCCCGGTAAAGCTCGAACAGTCCCGGACAAGGATGCCTTTTTGTTCAAGGGCGGCCGGCATCCTCGGTGCCTGCCTCAGCCTGAGCAGGTAGTAGTTCGCCCGTGAGGGGATGAAGTCGATCCCCATTTTCCTGAAGCCCGCCTCCACAAAGAGCTTTTCCCGCTCCATGAACTCCCTCGACGCCTCCTGATACGCCCTGTCCTCGAGGACCGCGATCCCCGCATGCTGGGCAAGGCTGTTGACCGTCCACGGCTCCTTGCAAGCCCTTATCCTTTGCGCCAAGGAGGGATGGAAGGCGGCGTATCCTATTCGGAGGCCGGAAAGGGCGTAGAACTTGGTCATCGATCTGAGGACGATCAGATAGGGGTTGCCTTCGACGTCGCCGACGACGGATTCGGCCGGGCAGAAATCGATGAAGGCCTCGTCGACCACGAGGTAGCATGAGAGGCGCCGCGCCGCATCGGCTATCGTGAGGACATCCTTCTTCTGGACAAGCCGCCCTGTCGGGTTGTTCGGGTTGCAGAGGAAGGCCATGTCGCACCGTAGGGGCCGCCCGCCTGTTTCCGGTCGCCCTGTGCCGGGCGCGGCCGCACCCGTCATGGCCTTGATAAAGGCCGCCGGGGAGAGATCGAACATCTCCTCGTCCCGGAGGCGGTAGCCGACGATTTCGGATGCGCCGCCCGTTCCCGTTCTGCACGCCCTTTCGTATTCCCCGAAGGTGGGCTCGCACATAAGGACCTTCTCCGGCCTGATCGCCCTGGGGATGAGATATATCAGCTCGGTGCTCCCGTTTCCGCAGATGACCGTATCGGTCCCGATGCCGAGGCTCCCAGCGATGTGGGAGGAAAGTCCCTCCGAATACGGCTCGGGGTAATGGAAGAGGGAATCGATATGCCCCCTCATGAGGCGGGCGGCCTCGGCCGGTACGCCGAGGGGGTTGATGGACGCGCTGAAGTCGATGATCTCCTCCACGGGAATTCCGGTCCTCCGCGACGCCGCATACACGTTGCCCCCGTGATCGGTCATAGGACCCTCCCGAGGGTAACGAGGGCTAGGGCCAGAAGGACCATGAGGGACGCGGCGGCCGCCACAAGGGTTATCGCCCGATCGGCCGACCGCAGGTAATCTGCGCCCCTCTCGTCGCCGATGTAGGGCTTGTCGACGATCGCGCCGCCATATATCGAGGGGCCCCCGAGCCTGATCCCGAGGGCGCCCGCCATCGCGGCCTCCGGCAGGCCGCTGTTCGGGCTCGTATGGTTCCTGCCGTCCCGGCGCATGATCATAAAGGAGTCGCGGGCGGCGCGGAGTCCCTGAGAGGCGCCATCCGCGAGGGAACAGATGAAGGCCGCGGCCGTGAGGGAGAGGGCCGTTAGCCGGGCGGGGATATAGTTTGCCACGTCATCGAGCCGGGCCGCGGCCCAGCCGAACCTGATGTAGCGCGCGTCCTTGTAGCCGACCATGGAATCGAGCGTGTTGACCGCCTTGTAGGCGATTGCGGCCGGCAGCCCTCCCACGACGAGGTAGAACAGGGGCGCGACGAACCCGTCGGAGAGGTTTTCGGCAAGGGTCTCGATGGTTGCGCGGAGGATCGCCTCCTCTCCGAGATTGTCCGTATCGCGGCCCACGATCATCGCGAGAGACCCCCTAGCGGCCGTCAGGCTCTTTTCCCTGACAGCCCTGATGACGAGACGGGTCGAGTTGATGAGCCCGCGCAGGGCCAGGGTCGTCGATACGAGGTAGATGAAGGCGAGCGCGCCGATGACGACGAGGGGACGGAGGGAAAATGAGAGGAGGAGCCGGCCGATAAAAAAGGCCGCGACAGCCGCGCCGGGCACGATGGCGACCACGAGGATCACGCCCGCCGCCCTCTCCCGGCCATCATCCTTGAAGGTGCGCCTCAAAAACGTCTCCATCCCGCCGATGCCTTTCCCGATGATCCTCACCGGATGGGGCAGCCATGGCGGATCGCCGATGGCGAGGTCGAGACAAAACGCGCATGCGAGGTAGATCGGCGCTATCACAGATCGAGCACCCTCCTGACAAACCCCATGTCGATGTGGCGGCGGAGAAGATCGGCCAGCCTGTCGAGGGCCTGATCCCTCATCTCGTTGTAAGACGACGTCCTGCCAATGGGGGCGAGTCCCTTTTTCTGCCTCAGGCGGTTCAGGACGCCCCTCCTGAAGGCGTCGTTCTCGAAGATGCCGTGGAGATAGGTGCCCCAGCAGTCAAGGCGCGCCGAACCGTCCGGCAGGGACCCGAGAATATCATCCGCGTCCTTCTTTCCTTGGGACCGTTGTACCGCGAAGATGCCGATGTCGCCCGTGCTTTGCCCCATGTGGATCTCATAGCCCTTCAACTGACCGGTCTCGACCCCATCGAGGCCGAGGGCGGAACCGTGCACGACCTCCGCCTCCACCTGGCAGGTGGTCTTTGTCTCATCGAAGGTGGTCTCTATGTCGAGGAGGCCGAGGCCGTCGATTTCAACGTGTGCGCTCTCGACAGCATGCGGGTCCCGGATCTTCCTGCCCGCCATCTGATATCCGCCGCAGATCGCCACGATTTGGACGCCCTTGTCATGGGCCTTGCGGATGCTCCGGTCAAGCCCGTTCTCCATGAGAAAGAGCAGGTCCTTCACGGTGTTCTTCGAGCCCGGCACGATCACCATGTCGGCGTTCTCTATGTCCGCCGGGTTCGTGGAATAGAGGAGCTGCACATCGGGCTCGCAGAAAAAGGGATCGAAGTCCGTGAAGTTGGAGATATACTTGAGCCGCACGACGACGATCCTGATGGAGCCGTCTCCGGTGGTCATCGTCCCGTTCCGGAGCGCGAGGCTATCCTCCTCGGGAAGCCCGAGGTCGGTCACGTAGGGAAGGACGCCTATCACCGGCTTTCCCGTCCGCGCCTCTATCATGTCGAGACCCAGCTTGAGCACATCCGGATCGCCCCTGAACTTGTTGATGATGAACCCCTTGATGCGCCGCGCGTCCCTCCCGACGAGCTTCACGGTCCCGTAGAGAGAGGCGAAGACGCCGCCCTTATCGATGTCACCCACGAGGAGCACCGGTGCCCCGGCGAGCCTCGCCGCCGCCATGTTGACGATATCGACATCCATGAGGTTGATCTCGGCGGGGCTCCCCGCCCCCTCCATGAAAATCAGCTCGAAGTCCCCGGAGAGGCGGGCGTACGACTCCTTCACGGCATCGAAGGCCGTTTCCCTGAAGCGATAGTATTCCTTCGCCTGCATATGCCGTAAGGGGCGTCCGTGGATGATTACCTGGGATCCCATGTCGCCCGACGCCTTGAGGAGCACGGGGTTCATGTCGACGATGGGGGCCACGCGGGCCGCCTCCGCCTGGAGCACCTGGGCGCGCCCGATCTCCCCCCCGTCCGCGGTGACGCACGAATTGAGGGCCATGTTCTGCGCCTTGAAGGGCGCGACCCTTATCCCCTTATCCCTGAATATCCTGCATAAGCCCGCAACGAGAAGGCTCTTGCCCGCCCCAGATCCGGTGCCCTGTATCATAAGCGCCTTCGCCGCCATAGGCTGTTCCCTCTTTCCCGACCGTGCTCCCGCGGGCGGTGCGTTCCGGTTGCCCTTACTTGATCCGCACCGGTATGCCCGCCGCCATGAGATAGACCTCGTCCGCGCACTCCGCCACGCGCTGGTTCAGCCTGCCCTGCTCGTCCCTGAACCGCCTTGCCATCTCGTTCTCCGGGACCAAACCCAAGCCGACCTCGTTCGACACGATGAAGAGGTGGCATTCGCCAAGGTCCTGTAACGAGTCGACTAGTTCCGACCGGGCCCTTTCAATATCCATGTTTCCGCAGAGGAGATTGGAAAGCCAGAGGGTCAGGCAGTCTATAACCGCAACCGCGTGTGTGCGGGATGCCGCCTTGACGGCGTGACCCGGATGTATCGGTTCCTCACAGGTTTCCCAAAGGCTTCCCCGTTCCTTCCTGTGTTTGTCGATCCGCTCCTCCATCTCCGCGTCGAGGGGCTGCGCGGTGGCTATGTACAGCTTGCCGCCCCCGGCCGACACCTCTGACGCCCTTCGCAGGGCGAAGGCGGTCTTTCCGCTCCGCGCCCCGCCAATGACCAATACCACGCTGCCCATCGCCGCGTCCCCTTGAAAAAAAAATCCCCAAAGCGTTACCGCCCTGGGGGATTGCACCCTGGTTTACTTCATCCCCGCCTTCCACCCACGAGAAGGCATTTCCCTGTCGCGTTCCAGGCAGGTCTTCTGGCTCTCCCGACCTCTGCCGGCCTTCCCGTCCCCAACGCCCGAGGCAGTGGCATTATTGGCAGAGGCGCCTATTCCGGTCTTTCGGAATCGGGATTACAGCGGCGGGACCGCTCCTGAATCTCACAGGATTCCCTATTGAGCTTCGCTGCACCTGGACGCACTGTTCTCTATTTACTATTACTATTATAGCATAATGGGGTAGTTGTCAACCGCAATATTCGTATGTGCGGAGCTTCTCGTCCTTGTCTGCGTGAGAGAGGGCTTCCCGGCTAGACGACCTTCGTGAAGCTCTGTGAGGTCTGCAGCTTCGCCAATCGCCCGCATTCGGCGAGGTGGTTCTTGAGGAGGCTGGTGATCGTACCGGCCTGATTAGTGGTCGACGCGGCCGTTCCCCCGCTGCCGTTCACGGCCGTGAGGAAATCGACAACGGACGATGTCGCATTGATGGACGTACCTGTGCTGCTCTGTGCCTTCGACAGGCCTACATCGAATTCACCCTGACTTATCACACCATCCTTGTTCGTATCAAACTTTTCAAACACCTGCTCCGCGGAGAGGTTCCCTTTCTGACGATAGGCCGCATATTTTTTGCCCGCTTCCAGGGCTGCCTGCATCTCTGGTTTATCGATCACGCCATCCCCGTTGGTATCAAATTTCCTGAAGAGGGCCTGACGCACTTGAGGTGTCGAAGGGGTGGTCACCGCACCCGTGATCCCAAGGATCATTACGTCTCCTTCACTCGTGGGATAAGGGCCTGTCCCGGCGAGCCGACATGGCCTTCGGGACAGCCGCTTCCACTACGACACAAGGGAATGCAAAGGACGCGCCACGAACGAGACATTGCCGTATATATAGGGAGGACAAGGCTTTGAGGGCGATAAAGGGTTCGTGAACCCCCTTGTTTCGAAAATAAGGAGAGGAAAATAATTCCGCAAAGAGAAAAAGATTTCC
>JBEKJU010000041.1:0-18460 GCA_050011095.1 Syntrophorhabdales bacterium | reverse complement strand
ATCCGTAATGCGGTTTCCCTTCGGAAGCTCTGCAACAGTTCGCGCCATCTTTGCTCCTCACTTGGATAGGATGGCACATTTTATCACAAAGACTACGTTAAGTGAACAGTATTGCGTTTAAGGTGATTGTGTTGTGGTTTTAGCGAATTGGGCGCCTCAAGGTCCCGCGAGGGGGCAAGAGGTTTTTTCGGGATACCTAATGAAAATACTGAAGACTACTTGTTTATTACTTTTACGGTGAGTTCCGATGAAAGTAATATTCTCGTAAATCAGTACCTTCATTAGGCGCCAGCCGAAAACAGCCACACACCCAGCACCCTTTTTCGGAAGGGAGATAACCACCTCTTTCTTGTCTCACCCCATCCATCCTGCAGGGGGAATTCGCATATTCTCACCCCCACGGGCAGGAAGTGGGGAGAATACCATAAGGAGGAGACCATGATATTGGCAGGCAGGCATGCGGAAGCCACAGGAGTTTTCTACACGATGATATCCGGAGACCGCCAAGACCTGAAAGGAAAGCTTGCGCGGGTCCAGGATAATGCCGAGGAACTTTTGGCCCTCATCAAAGAGAACGTGACGGAAGAACAGGCAATGCGCTATGGTTTCATTACGAACATCGTAAAGGCCCTCGAAATGAGAGGCTACGGCAGAAGAATCCGGTTCAAGGAAACCTCGCTGCCGGCGTTGCCCAGGGGAGATGCAAAGACACTGGATCTCGGATCGCTTCCATACTACGAGATCCTGGAGAGAAGAGGCCTCGTGGCTTACGCAGCAAGGGCCTGACCAAAACCGCTTTTAGGGAGGGAAACCTCCCTTTTTTTTATTGCCCTGAGTCCGACCGCGATATTTCTGGGGAAACGCGACAATGCCGCGTTAACGAGAGCGCTTCTTCCAGCCGAAGGGGTCTATCGCAACCTTTGGTCCGGCCGCCAGGGACTCCGTTTCTTCGTCCGTTGATGGTTGAGAGCTTCGTTCGGGAGAGGTGGCGACCGACATGGCGCCGGCCGCATGGCCCCGCTGGTCTGCCTTTCCCCCCGCCCCATCGTTATGGGTGTCGCCGGACCTCCTGGCGTAGTCGATGGCGATCTCTCCGCCGCAGTGCGGACACCGCAATGAGAAGGGAAGCCGTACACTTTCATGGAGTAACACCGTTTGCAGGGTTGCCGCATGTCTTCCATGATCTCCCCCTGTCAGGTCCGGTCGGTCCTCTCTTTCGGCCCTCAGCGCTTTCTGTTCGTTGATTGTCTGTTTCAAGTCCTCCGGCCTCTCCACGAAATCGATTATGGTCTCGCCCGCCTTCGCGGCCGTCTGGACGGATATACCTCCGTAGCCGAACAGTCTTCCCAGAATGGTCTGCTCCACCACGATGTCGTTGATCTTATCGAGGGGATTCTCTTTGGACTTATGGGTAAGAATGCCCCATTCGTCAATCAATCTTTCGTTTGTGACCGCCCAGATGTTGATGCTTCTATCGAGATAGCGGTAAAGGAACAATGCGCCTGAAAGGACCGCCGCGTAGGGAAGCAGGTAATTCAGCAGCGCCTCGAACCCGAGGATTCTTACGTGGCGGACTGGCAGGTAGAGAAGGACCGCAGCGAGAAAGAGCGCTGGTTTCACCAAGACAAGCCAGTGCTTCCTCACGATCAGGGCGACTGCCTCGCCGGGTTGGAGTTTAGTGCGCATGTCGGCCTCCTGAGAAAACTTCAAAAGGGTATTACTTTTTCCCAGAGGAAATCGAAGACCATCTAAACATTGGGATTAACATGAAAGGCAAGAGCATAAGGACACGACGTTAATCGATGAAGGACTATCAGTGTCTACCCGGCGTGCGTTCTATGCTTAAGCGCGTTCAAAGATAACAAGCGGCATTTGGACTACGTACCATGCGTCGACATGGTAACAAGGCATGCTTCACCACCCACATATCGAACCCCGAGTCTGATCCCCGCACAGTTCCTCAAAAACGCCGCAGAACGGCATAAGCCCCTACAGACGACTCCTGTTGCGGACATGTACGAACCGGGAAAAGAGACTAACTACTTGACGCTATGGGCGGCAGCTGCCTGAATGACCGTTTCAAGATTATATTAAACGACGACTCGTATTGAGCCATCCCTCATCTGTCTCAGAACTGTCTCTTTTTTCCAGAAAACGATTGACTCCAACTGACACTAACTGTAAACTACATCTCTGCGATGAGGCATAATAAGAACATTTTTGCCTAAACGCTACAGAGGTGCTTCTGATGGAGAACACACCGGACAACGTCTTAACCATCGAGGAGTTATCCGTTTATCTGAAAATTCCGAAGTCGACGCTCTACAAACTCGTCCGAGAGGGCAAAATCCCCGCCCAAAAGGTGGGGCGCCACTTACGCTTCCTTCGGGAGTCCATCGACCAATGGTTGAAGCGACAGAATGAGCCCGGAAGGCAGGCATAGCTATGCCGCTAAACGAAGCTGATACCTGTCGCCGATATATAGTTCCCAAGCTCCAAGCTGTGGGTTGGGATGACGAGCCACATTGCATCAATGAGCAGGTTACCTTTACCGACGGCCGTATCATCGTATCTGGCCGACAAGGACGCAGGAGGGCCGGGAAACGCGCTGACTACATTCTGCGCTACCGCCCTGATATGCCCATAGCCGTTGTCGAAGCGAAACCCTCATATGCCACTCCAGGACAGGGATTGCAGCAGGCTAAGGAATATGCGGAAATTTTGGGACTCAAGTTCGCCTATGCCACCAACGGCCAAGGGATTGTCGAGTTCGATTATGCAACTGGCTTCGAACGTGAGATAGAGAACTTCCCAGCGCCAGAAGAACTTTGGGCGCGCCTGATCAATTCAGAGTCCCTCAACACTCAATTGGCGGAACGGCTTCTCGCCCCTGCATATCATTTGAGTGGCAAGTCGCCGCGTTATTACCAAGAAATCGCCATCAACAGAACCGTTCAAGCGGTTCTTCAAGGACGCCGGCGCATCCTTCTGACAATGGCTACAGGGACAGGCAAGACCGTCGTCGCATTCCAAATCTGTTGGAAGCTTTGGTCATCTCGGTGGAATCGGGCCGGGGACTACCGAAGACCCCGAATCCTCTATCTCGCCGACCGCAATGTCCTCGTCGACGACCCAATGGCTAAGATATACTCTCCTTTCGGCGATGCACGCTGGAAGATTGAAGGAGGCGTGGCAAACAAGGGCCGGGAAATGTACTTCGCGACCTATCAGGCAATCGCCCGTGACGAGCGCAGACCCGGGCTCTACCGCGAATATTCTCCGGATTTTTTTGATTTGATCATTGTGGACGAGTGCCACCGGGGTAGCGCAAAGGATGACAGCAACTGGCGGCCATTCTTGAGTATTTTGAGCCGGCGTTCCAGGTTGGGATGACAGCCACTCCGCGCCGCCAGGATAACGCAGATACCTACCGTTATTTTGGCGACCCCATCTACCAATATAGCTTGCGCCAGGGAATCGATGATGGATTCCTCGCTCCATATCGGGTCCACCGCGTAATAACCACCTGGGACGCGGCGGGTTGGCGTCCCAGTCAGGGAGAGCTTGATCGCTACGGGCGAGAAATCCCGGACGAGGAATATCGTACAAACGACTTTGAGCGACTTATATCCCTGAAAGCCAGGACCGAAACTGTTGCCAGGCATTTAACCGAATTTCTGAGTAAGACAAATCGCTTCGATAAGACCATTGTCTTCTGTGTCGATCAAGAGCACGCTGAGGAAATGCGTCGTGCACTAAACAATCTAAACGCCGATTTGGCGCGCCAATATTCAGACTATGTTTGCCGTGTCACGTCCGATGAGGGCGGTATTGGTCGAGGCCACTTGAGTAACTTCCAGGACGTTGAACGGCGCACTCCAGTTATTCTGACTACATCACAGATGCTGACAACGGGGATAGACGCGCCAACGGTGCAGAATGTGGTGCTCGTTCGTGTCATTAACTCGATGACCGATTTCAAACAAATCATCGGACGAGGAACGCGTGTCCGCGATGACTACGGCAAGTTCTTTTTCAGCATCCTTGATTACACGGGATCAGCCACTCGCATGTTTGCTGACCCGGACTTTGACGGAGAGCCATCCATTGAAACGGAACAGCACATTGGGGAGGACGGCCAGCCGACCGAAAGCGAAACTGTCGTTACCCCGGAAGAAGAACCTGAACCAAGCGATGCGGTTATCGTCGATCCTCTTCCACGGGATAACGGGGCTCCTGTCGAGAGGCGTAAATTCTACTTCGATGGTGGCCAAGTCGAGATTGCTGCCCATCTAGTCTACGAGATCGACCCCGATGGCCATCAACTGCGTGTAGTCCGCTTTACCGACTACACGGCAGAAAAAGTCCGGGCCCTCTACGAAAACGCGGCAGAACTCCGTGATAATTGGGCGGATCCTGACCGTCGAAAGAACATTATTACCAAGTTGGGTGAGAGGGGCATAGATTTCGACCAATTGGCCTCAGTGGCGAATCAGCCTGACGCTGACCCACTTGACCTTCTCTGCCACATTGCTTTTAATGCACCGCTACGCACGCGGCGTGAACGTGCACAGCGGCTTCGATCCGAGAAGAAGGATTTCTTCGATCAATATGGTCCGGACGCACGGGCAATACTCGGAGAACTCCTAGACAAATACACCGAACACGGGACCGCACAATTTGCTATCCCCGACGTGCTGGAAGTCCCGCCGATTAGCAAGCGCGGCAATGTGATTCAGATTGCCCGTTACTTCGGCGGTGAAGACCGGTTGGTGAAAGCGATTCGAGAACTGCAGACGTTGCTCTATGCGGGTTAAGGAAGCATGATGGTAAAGAGAAATAAGAAATCGAACGAACCGAAAACTACAGCCGAGCGACTCGGCAGTGTTATAAAGTCCTGCCGCCAGATCATGAGGAAGGACAAAGGCCTGTCCGGAGACCTTGACCGTCTCCCGCTCCTGACATGGGTTATGTTTCTGAAGTTTCTTGATGACCTGGAGCAGATCGAAGAATCGCGCTCCAAACTGAGGGGAACGAAATACCGCCCAACAATTGAATCGCCGTACCGCTGGCGTGACTGGGCAGCCCAAGAGAATGGTGTCACTGGCCCGGAACTTATTGCCTTCATTAACCAGGAGGAGGCTACCTGGCCCGACGGAACGAAGGGATCGGGATTGTTCGCCTACCTGAGCGGCCTGCACAACGGGCCCACGAGCCGCAAGCGCGTAATAGCCAGCGTTTTTAGCCGTTTGACTAACAGAATTCAGTCCGGCTACATACTCCGTGACGTAATCAACCAAGTCAATTCCATCCACTTCGAGGCTCGGGACGAGCTGTTCACCCTTGGTCACCTCTGTGAATCAATGTTGCGCGAGATGCGCGACGCGGCCGGTGACTCAGGAGAATTTTATACTCCCCGCCCCGTAGTACGCTTCATGGTCGAGGCCGCGAACCCGCATTTGGGTGAAACCATTCACGACCCAGCTTGCGGGACCGGCGGCTTTCTCGTCGAAGCTTTCAACCACCTGAGCAAGCAAGTCAAGACAGTCGAGGATCGGAGGATTCTTCAGGAGCAATCGATATATGGCGGCGAGGCCAAGCCTCTTCCCTATCTGCTTTGTCAGATGAACCTGCTTCTGCACGGACTGGAAGCGCCCCAGATCGATCCGGAAAATAGCCTTCGCTTTCCGCTCAACGAGATCGGCGACCGTGACCGGGTGGACGTTATCCTCACCAATCCACCATTCGGCGGCACGGAGGAGCGTGGCATTCTGAACAACTTTCCAGAGGACAAACAAACTACGGAGACTGCACTTCTTTTCCTTCAATTGATCATGCGAAAACTCAAGCGCGGCTCGAAGCGTGGCCGAGCGGCGGTCGTCGTCCCCAACGGCACGCTTTCGGCTCCCGGTGTTGCCAGCCGAATTCGATCAGAGCTCCTTCGTGACTTCCGAATCCAAGCGATTGTGCGGTTACCACACAATGTCTTTGCGCCGTACACGGACATCCGAACCAATCTGCTGTTTTTTGACCGTTGCGGACCAACCGAGAAGATTCTCTACTGCGAGCCGCCACTGTCCGAAGGCCAGAGCCTCAGCAAAACCAAACCGCTACGGTTCGAGGTCATTGAGCCATTCCTCGATGTGGTTCGTTCGGGCAAGGCAAGGGAACAGTGTTGGACTGTCGCCGTGGAAGACCTTGGCCCGAGCCTAAACCTCGATCTCAAGAATCCGCAGATCAACCTTGGGGAAATCGCGTTTGCCGACGCGGCGCTCGAGAGTTTGGCGGAGAAGTGCGCGCAACTTGCAGATGAGGCCCAGGACGTGCGTTCGCAGTGGACATCCCTGACTGTAGCCCTCCATACCGCACCGAAGCGAGTCTTGGGTGACCTGACCGAGGAAAGCGACGAGCGGATCGGCGAAGCTTACTCCGGGGTGATCCGCCTTTTGGGCGTCTCAAACGTCGACGGGTTCTGCGACCCTAAAGGCCGGATCGGCAAGAACCCGGAGAGATACAAGATCGTCCGTGAGGGCTATCTGGCGTACAACCCTATGCGCATCAACATCGGCTCAATCGGTGTAGCCGTGGAGGGAGCAGACGAGGGCATTACGAGCCCTGATTACGTCGTCTTCCGGTGCAAGAATGGCGTGTTACCCGAGTACATCTACCACTACCTGCGTAGCGAGGCAGGGCGTCACGAGATCAACCTGAAGACCAAGGGGAGCGTGCGATTTCGACTTTACTACAAACAACTGGCCGAAATACCCATCCCGGTTCCAAAGGACCTCCAGTTGCAGTCGCGATTCGCTGCGCTTTGCCGCAGACTTGAGAGTATCAGAAAGCGATCCGGAGGCATTACAACGAGTGCGGAACGTGCCCTCGATTCAATGCGCCGGGAGGCGTTCCTGCACGAACAACTTGAGGAAGTCCATAACGGAACGTCAAGGGAGTCAGTACGTGATTGATTCAACAGCAAGCAAAGACGACTTTCACTGGCTTCCTTCAGTCGGCGCTGATCATCAGCGGGTCCTTCGACGGCCAGCAAGCACCTCCTGCTCAAAGAGGTCTACGGGAGGAGGCCGAAACGAATGACCAACGAGGAGATAGCCAGGTTTCTAAGCACCGCGCAACCTCATATCCAGGGCAACCCCAACCTGAGCGATCCCGAAGTCGAGGGATGGTTTCGCACCCGGCAAGACTATGTGCTTCACTCTCAAGTGCGGCCCGGAAAGCAGCCGGCTATATCGGAGGTATCGTATGAGTGGTTCATGGTGGTGAGAGAGCCTATCAGAAATGATTGATTCAGGGCGGTTCTAATCTTGCCATTTGTAGGCTTTCCTAAAAACACGCTTCTGGAGTCCGGTGCGCTTCCAATTGCCGAGATCGCCGAGCTCGCTCTCAGGGAAGGTCAATGCACTAATCCGATTTACCGGGTCCATCGTTGGTTTGCACGTCGTCTCGGTTCTCAGTTCCGGGCCATATTGACCGGCTTATCCTTGAAACCGGAAGAAGGCGGCCGGTTCTGGGACCTATATCTTGGAAATCTATCTCTCGACGGTGCGGTTGTGCTCGATCCGTTCGTGGGTGGTGGTACCAGCCTTATTGAGGCCGAGCGCTGCGGCGCTCGAGTAGTTGGGTATGACATCGATCCGGTCGCAACTTTTATCACACGATTTGAACTCGAAGCCGCCACTTACGACCCATCGTCACCTGAGATCACTGATCTCTGTATGAGGATGTCCGCACAGCTCGGCTCCTTTCACAAGACAAATGTGCACGATGCCGGCGAGTGCACGGTCCTCCATCATTTTTGGGTCGAGTGTCGGACTTGTAGCGCCTGTGCGACGACCTTTGAAATCCATCCCCATTACCAGTTGGCGTACAGCAATGAAAAGGGTCTCCAGTGGGTATTTTGCAGGAACTGCCATGAGGTGCAGGAATTACCTATCACCCGCAAGGAACTTCGATGTAGATGTGGAACACGTGCCCGTATCAGACAGGGAACCCTTGATCATGGAAAGGTCCGATGTCCAAAATGCGGTGCTGTGTCGGCCCTTGGAGACCGTGGAAATGCGCCAACGCGACCCGAATGGAGACTCTTCGCGCAAGAGTATCTTGAAGAAACACCGACCGGTGTGACACGCAACTTCAAGGCGGCAAGCGAGGATGACTTCATTCGTTACAATCGAGCATGTGGCCTTCTAGAAAGGCTCGAAACGGCCAGCGGTGTCTTCGCTCCTGGCCGAGCCATTCCGACCGGCGGGCGATCCGACCGGCGGCCATTGATCCACGGGTTTACCCGATACCGAGATCTCTTTAATGACCGCCAATTGCTCCATTTGACCTTGCTGGGCCAAGCAATAGCCGATGTCGAGGAGCCGAGGCTGAAACGGCTGTTAGCCATGGCGTTCAGCGAGCACCTTGCGACGAATTGCATGTATACCGCCTATGCGTTCGGGTATCGGCGGACCAGCCCGCTGTTTTCGATCCATTCGTATCGGCACATCACCCGGCCGGTAGAACTAAATCCATGGCTTGACGGCATCGGACGAGGGACTTTCCCGAATGTCCTCGGCAAGATCGCTAACGCAGTTGCGTTCGTTGGATCTCCCACCAATCTGGACCCAAAAGGTGGGCGAAAACCGGCTACGGTATATCGCCGCGCGGCCGCGAAGGACATAGCGATACCCGCACGGAGAGCGCTGGGCAACTCACCGCGCGCTTCAATATCAACCAAGACTTCAGAAAACCTTGAAGGAATTCCGGACGGCAGTGTTGATCTTATCCTCACCGATCCGCCATACTTCGACAACCTGAGCTACTCAGAGCTTTCCGATTTTTATCTGGCATGGCACCAATCCCTTGGTGTGGCCGAACCTCCTTACGACAACCCGACTCTTGCCGCCCCGATTAAGGAGAATCTTGCCCTAACAGATCGTGGGGATCAGTCTATCGAAGTTTACCGGGACAGCTTGCGCCGTATTTTCTGCGAGTGCCATCGAGTGCTCAAATGGGAGGGCATTTTGGTTTTTACCTATCACCACAAGTCGCCTGTGGCCTGGGGCTCACTAGGTAATGCGCTTGCCCATTCCGGGCTGGAGTGTGTGGCGGTTCTACCCTTGCGTGGCGAAGGCCGGGGCGGATTGCATTCCTACGATGGCACCATCAAATGGGATGCCGTCTTTGTTTGCCGCAAGGGTACTCCGGCACCGTCTGCGACTTTGGGAGAAGCGGTTGTTGCGCGGATCGCGGTCAAGCAGGCCAGGCAGCGGGCTTCCGCATATGCTGAAGATCTGGCCAAAGCTCGACAGATCGGTTTCCGCGGACCGGATCGTCTAAATCTCGAACGTGCCATGATCGTGGCATCGGCTGTCATAGCTCCAGCCCAACTCGATCTCGTGCGACTCTCGGACGCCTTGAAATCGAACCCTACAGGAGAATGCTGACCCATGCCACAGGTTGGAAAAGAAGCCCTATCGCAATTCATCAGAACCGAATGTCTTCGTCTTCTCAGGCTTAACCTAAGTCCTGATAGTCAGGCCTTCCAACATGAAAGGACGGCTGGCGGCATGCCACCCGTACAGCCCCCCCGCCCTGGCCTTGAATATTTGGCCCAAGCTGGTGACGAATGGCAGGCGGAGAAGACGGGAGACCTCTCTGATACGTTCGGCGCGCAGGTTGTTATCGGTGATCGTTACACGAATCAGGCAGGCCATGAACGATTTCATGAAATAGAACTTATCAACTACTTGCCCACGGCTCCACAGGGTTGCTTCATAGTTGAGGCGCAATTCGATGTAGGGGCTGCTTTCGAGAACGCCCTTGGCATCGCCAGCCACAGGCAGACGTATGGATTGGCTTACTCCCGGCTGCGACCCGACCTCATCGAGGTGCTGCCTGCCTCCTCTGGCCTCGACAGAAATGTCACTCCGGCTGGGGTGGTCCTATGGTTGCCTGATGCCGACCAAAGGACCAAACTCCGCGTTATCGACATCAAACTCACCGCAGAGCCGTCTCCCTCCTACTTCGCCGAGGTTACCTACTACTCCATGGCCCTGGCGGGGTGGCTTGTTGACCGCGGCTTGGACAATCGTTATGTGGTCGTTCCGGACGGCGCGATTTGGCCGGGCTCGCACGATGCTTCGTGCTTGGTGAAAACTCGTAGAGAGATTGAAGACCAGGGCAGAACCCCCACCTATGTACAGATGTGGGATGCGATGCAAGAAGATCTCGAAGCTGTTCCCTTCGAAGTATTCGTCGGCAGAGTCAAGCATTTCTTTATTAGCGATCTTCCACGGGCCTTCGCATGTCCCTGGCAGCAACACCCTTTGCATGTGGACAACAGGTGCAAGGGATGTGATTACCTCGGTTATCCGTGGGTTGATCGAAACGGCCAGCCAACTGCCGATCCTCTTCACTGTATGCCAACCGCTGAGCAGACCGACCATCTCAGCAGAGTCGCTTTCATTTCCCGGGGAGCCTCCGCTGCCCTGAGCGACCAAGGGATATTGGATGTTCCTGCATTGGCACAGCTTCAACCGAATTCTGTGGTGTTCAATGCGCATTACTCGCTCAGAGCGACACGCAACGTGGTAGCTGGGAGAGCTACGTCCCTTCAAGCCCAGCAATCGGCGATTCCGCCACAGAGTGGCACCTCAGGAGTCATGCCTAAGTATGCTGACCTGCACGTCTATCTCACGGTTGATTTCGACCTCGGCAGCGCTATCACATTCTCCTTGGGCGTGAAAGCTTTCTGGGTCGAACCGCGGCCGTACGGATATGCTGGTCAGAGAGCTGTGCAAGCCTATGGACCGCACACGCACGTGATCGATCAGAAGCATTTGCCGGTTGAGCGACGGGAGCTGATGGCGTTCCTGAACAACATCAACGCGATCTTGACGGATGCTAGAAACCGCAGCGCGGGCACGACGGTTCAGTTCTACATCTGGGATTCAGTCCAGTACAAACATCTTACGCGGATTATCGGCCGCCATCTACAGGCTATCCTCGCGGACCAAACCATCCAACATCTTGCATGGCTGTTTCCGCCGGAGGAACTGCTGCCCAACCCCGCTCTCGAAACGCGGCGATCACCAATCACTGTTGTTCGCGAGGTCGTGCGTACACTGCTTGCGGCGCCGATCCCGCATTATTACACCCTCTTTCACACTGCCCGTGCCTATCACCAGACGTCTTTGCCACCCGGGATTGCAGCGTTCTCGGTACACCCACTCTTCGAAGACATGCTAAGCGATCAGATCCCGAGTGAGAGGGCCCATGAAATTTGGGCGCGAGTGACACGACCACGGCTGTGGTCAAATCAACTTCGAATCCTTCAGGAAACCGTATCCAAGCAACTCGATGCGCTTGAGGCGATCACTAGGCGACTCGAGGAGGACCTCAGGCCCACCCTCCAACAAATCGCGCCGCAAATCCGAATTGAACCGCCTCAACGTCAATCGGGAATCAGCTTTGACGGCCAATTGTGGTATGGATTCGCGCGACTCAACGCCGCCCTTGGCGAACTGGAGGTCCACCAAGTAAGGGCTATGCCGCCAGAGGAACGCGAGGCAAGGTATCTCAGCGCACGCCTGACGCGTCGTCTTACCGGTGCAGCGGAGACCGCTGCGCTGACCCAGTTGGGGATCGCCCAACGTCCGAGGATGCGAGTCTACGAGATGCGACCGGAGTCAAGAGAGGTGAAGGCGCGTGAAGGTGATTTTAGCTTTGCCCTAGCCCCCGAGAACATGCCCGGCTTTTTCGACAGGCCGCTTCAACTGGTTACACAGGGAACGCCTTTAGAACAGCCCAATGGCTCGGGATGGCGAACCTACATGGAGAGCGTAACGGGGGTTCGCATTGTTGGTATTGACCGTGATGCAGGCTTAATCGCCGTCCTTCCCAACAACAGATATCCTGCGATGCTCGATGATCTGGAGCAGCATGGTCTGGCTGATTTCAGCCGAGACGTTGTTCTCGATCCTGTGTGGGTCGACACCTTTACCAAAAAGCTTCTGGAGACCCTGCACGCCATTGGCGATCCTCCTAATGCTCGGAATAACCCACTTGTACGCCGGGCGGTAGGTTTAGCCACAAGGCGTAGGGGTCGACAAGCCCCTGGAAGCCCCGCGGCAGACCTGTTGTGGTCCGGCAACGCCTTGGCAAACTCGGTAGTTCCCAGAAATCTGCCGGGGATTAGGCGACATCTCGAGCAAAATGGAGTGTCCCTGAATCGATCTCAATGAGCAGCATGGGAAGCGTCTCTTAGCCACCGTCTTCAAACCGTCTGGGGGCCTCCTGGAACAGGGAAAAGTCGAACGCTCCGAGCGGTGGTAGTTGGCGCTGTCGTTGATGCGGTTCAGCGCCATGTCCCTTTACGGATTCTCGTTTGTGCTTCCACATACAACGCTCTGGACAACGTTCTACTGGATTCAGTGTCAGCCATCGGTCAGATGGTCCAGCATCCTGACCTGCGATGCGCGCGCATACGTTCCAGCTACCGGCCTGTTGACCCGAACATCCCAAACGCGCTCGACATTGAACTGAACAGGGCGAACCCCTCCATAAGGGTGCAACAGCTACGCCAGCGCCTCCAGAACAGAGTGGGCATCACGGTGGTGGGCGCTACCCCGGAGCAGGCGCATAACCTCCTCGTGGCTGGGAACAACGCCGCCCGCCAGGAGTTCTTTGACTTTATCGTTCTCGATGAAGCCTCGCAGGTGGATGTCGCTCATGCAATCCTCCCGTTTGCCTCGCTGGCCGTGGACGGGGCGGTGGTTGTCGCCGGTGATCCGAAACAATTGCCTCCAGTTCACCAAGCGAAAGCGCCGGTTGGGCTCGAAGGTATGGTGGGGTCCGTCTATGTCTTCTTTGAGCAGCTCCATCAGGTTGAGCCTGCCATTCTTGAGGAAAACTACCGTTCCAGTCGCGCGATTGTTGAGCTTGCCCATGAGGCTGGCTACGACAGATCTCTCACGAGTTACTCACCTGACATGCGAATCGATATTGTCACGCCATTTCAAACCGTTACGAGGCCTACTGGATGGCCGCAGTCCCTCTTCTGGACGCAGGAGTGGCCCTCGCTGCTTGATTCGGATTCTCCGGTCAGTTGCTTCGTCTACCCAGAGGGCAGAAGTAGCCAATGGAATCCGTTTGAGGCGGATTCGGTGGCGGCTCTTGTCTTCTTGCTGTACGGCCGTCTCGGCAACCAGATTTTAAATGAAAGAGACGCTAATACCGGTAATGTGATAGCTGTTTCCCATACCTCATGCGCTATGGATGAGTTCTGGCGCCGTGGGATTGGCATCGTTACCCCACATCGGGCTCAGCAGGCTCTGATTGTTGCGAGACTTCAGCAAGTGTTCGGGCCTTTGGGTACCTCGAATCAACTTATCAGGGACGCCGTGGATACCGTAGAGCGATTCCAAGGGCAGCAGCGTGATGTGATAATTGCCTCGTTTGCCCTGGGCGATCAAGATGCCATTCAAGACGAAGACGAATTCCTGATGAGCCTTAACCGGTTCAATGTGATGACATCTCGTGCAAGGGCGAAGCTGATCACTCTGGTGACGCAGGAGGTGGTGAACCATCTTTCCGGTGAACTTGACGTTCTCCGGCAGAGCCGACTGCTGAAGGTCTTTGTCGAATCCTTCTGCAATAACTCACGACCAATGACCCTGGGTTACATTTCAGCGAATGGTATCCTCCAGGTAGACGGGGTGTTCAAGTGGAGGCGGTAAGACGATGGGTCGGAACCTCTTTGAAATTGGTGTCATCAGGAGCCGATGGGGCAAAGCCATGCTAACTGCCGTGCGGCAACAGGGCAACCTCACGCGCGCCGTCCTCGTGCCCGAGTTCTATTCGGTGCATGCGCTTGAACCGTGAAGCGTCTATGTATTTCGGGAGGTTATGATGAGCTTCTCTAAAGATGTCGTCGAAAGTGTGCTTGTTGCTTCGGGGCGATGCTGCTGTATTTGTCATAAGTTCTGTGGAGTCAGGATCGAGACACACCATCTGCGACCTAAATCCAAGGGTGGAGATGACAGCTTTGAAAACTGCGTTCCCCTGTGCTTCGACTGCCATGCGGAAGTTGAACATTATAACGATGAGCATCCGAAAGGTCGAAAGTATTCCGAAAGAGAATTGCGGAAACATCGGGATGCGTGGTTCAAGAAAGCTGAGGAATTAAATACGTGTTTACCGCTTCCGAATGATTTGCCCAACGTGAATCAAACGGTATCAGGAAGCGGCAACATGGTCGCTGGGAGAGATTTAAACCTTCACACAGATCGCGTAGTTCGCAAAACAGTTGTTCACACTGATCCGGGTGGAAAGCATATTTCGAACACAACAGCTCGGAAGATTCAGGAGTTGGTCAAGGAATATATCGATATTCATACGGCAGCAGGAAATGACGCGAAACGAGCTGGACAGCGAATCTGGAGTAGCTTGAAGAATGAATTCGATGTGACCATCTACAAGGAGATTTCCGCCGAAGATTCCGAACGTGTCGTTCAATGGCTTCATGCTCAGGTCGCAATGGCAAGACCCAAACTCCGCAGGAAAGCCCCGGACAGATGGAAACAAAGTTTATTCAAGCCAATTTATGCACGAGCAAACGAGCTTGGGATTTCCAAAGACGAACTTTACCAGTTAGCTCAAGAGCGAATGTCACTCAGAAAACCAATCAACTCTCTGAAAGACTTAACTCAGCGCGACCTTCAAAAGCTTCATGAAATAATGATTTACGAAGTCAAGAAACACATCGTAAAGCCATTGCGCCTGGTTTGACATTCCAGCTTGTTGGGGGTGCAGAATGATAGAGACATCGAATTTCATCTTTGATAGAATACAGCCCATGCAAGACCCGGTTAGCGAGAACATTCCGAAGGAAACACTTCTTGCAATGATCAGGAACCTTCTCCGTTCCGATCTTGACCTGACTTTTCTCATGAAGCTTGAACAGCGAGAAATAGAACAGCTTGTCGCCGCCATACGGGAAGGAATAGACGCAAACCGATGAAGTGGCGAGGGCCTTGCAGCCCCTGAGGACGATGGCCCTTGTTACAGATCGCCCTTCCTCACACCGGGCGCCATGCCGGGAAGATAACCTTACGACCTTTTTCCTCGCTGACGCAAACGTGGATCGAATGCTCGCCGGACTTGTCGTTGACAGTGTGCACGGCCTTCGTCATGGCCGCCCTTTCCCCCCGGCTGGCATTGTGAAAGAGGGCCAGCTGGTTGTGGTCTTTCACTAGGGCCGAGAGGGAGACGCCGAAGAGCCGCACCTTTTTGCGGAGGCGCATCCCGCCGACGATGGCGACTGTGGGCCCGTATGTCTCGTCCATCGACGCAACCGATCATTGTTATCCTTCCAGATCACGTCCAGCCACCGATTGAGAGACAACCAAGGCGACAACTTAGGGCATCGATCCGAAAGACCGTGCCGACAGAAGGAAACTAAAGTCATATTCGTGCACCAGATAGAACTGCCCACCATACTTCCGCCCCTTACCCTTCTACTACCTGCAATACACAGAAATACGCCCTACAATTCCGTGCCATCCATGGTTCTCTTTTGTTGAAAAACATTTCATATTAGAGGCCATAGGTGGTGACCATGAGCGTGAAGGAATTGATAGGAAAACGGATCAAGGAAGCAAGGCAGGCGAAAGGGCTTTCTCAGGAGGCGCTGTCGGAGAAGATAGGCATGAGCGCGAAGTATTTGAGCAGCGTCGAGAGAGGCAAGGAGAATCCCACCCTCGATACGTTGATAAAACTGGCCGACGCGCTTGAGGTCGAAGCGTCGGAGCTTTTCAATTATCAGCACGAAAGGTCGCCCGAGGAATTGAGGCAGCTCATTTCGCACCTGATGGACAAGGGCCACGACGAAAAGCTGAGATTGATGGCAAAGATCATCACCGCCATTTATCGGTAGAACGGCTCTTTGCCGGTCATGGCCATTCCGGCGCCCTTATTCCCCGCCTGCGGTTCCTGATTCAGCGGCCATATTCATGAATAATCGGCCCCTCGGCGCCTCCTTTTGCAAAGCCCTGCCGCGGTCACCACTGAAATTCGCTTTATGAGTCCCCTCAATCATCCGATTCTACGCGACAGTCATATACCGTGCAACACACGGATATAGTCCTGTTGACTCCATGCATCAGATGCCATATACTTGCTACACATAGAAGTATTGGCCCATTATCTATTTGTAGGAAGGAACAGGATACGCGGAACCAACCTATAAAGGCAAGCAGAAGGACAAAAAAATGAGATTCCCTGCCCGGTCTATATCAGGGAAGCGTTGGGAAGATCGTCATGGATTACGAGAACATGTCCGATGAGGAGCTTTACTCCCTTTTGAAAGAAAGGATGCCGGCCGTGGCCGAGACCGCCGGGGAGGTAGGAGATTCCAACAGAGAAACGGTCGTCGCGTTCCTAAAGCTGCTTTCGGACGAGCCATGGTATGGCGCCTGATGCGCTGGGCCGGCACCATTGCCGGCGGTCCCTGGCGGCTGCCCGATTATGGGTACGGGTGAGGGCGGCTGTCTAAAAAGAGGCACGGCGGTCATTGTATAAGAAAAGGGGGTGTCTCATTGTGGCCGGCATTCCACCCGGATGGAAAAATGGTAACCGTGGATGAATGCGTCACAATGTCTGATCAGGAACTCTACCTGTTTCTGGAAGAGAACCTGCCGGCCGTCGCGGAAACGGTGGGCGCGGTGAACGGCGCCAACCGGGAGAGTATACTTGCCCTTTTGAAGTATTTTTCGGAGGAAGATAAGAGCATGCGCGAAGTGTTATGAGCCGTCTCATTCATGACGGTGCTTGTCCGCGAAAAGCTCTTCACCTGTGGCCCTTCATGGTCACGTGTTTTCCCCTTGCCGGCATCTGTCGTAACTGTACTACTTGGCTTGGCTGCGGCTCACGTCAAAATCAGAGAGGTCCCACACGCAGGGGCTTCACACATCGCCTTTTCTGAACCCCGGAGGGCCTTCGAGCCGGAGAGACAACCTGCTGGCCTTTTTCGTGGGCGAGGGTCGATGATGTATCACCAGATCCTCTCCAGGGCATCGAATGTTTCCGAAACTATCGGCAAATGGCGTTCAACACTTTGGCGGCGAGCCGCAGCTTTATCTCGTCTCCCTCGGCGATGAGCCCGGCGACGAGTTGTGCCAGTTCTTTCGGTTCAAGCGCGTAATTGAAGAGGTCGGGAACCCCAACTTTCAGTGAATCCGCCAGCCTGATAAGGACTGCAAGGGTAGGATTTGCCTTTCCCCTCTCGATGGCGCTCAGGTATTTCGAGTTGATAGAGATCTTTTCCGAGAGCTCCTCCTGCGACATGCCCCGGGCTTGTCTAAGGGTCTTGATTTGTTTGCCCATCATTTGTCTCACGTCTGTCATGTGCACCCGCTGGAAAGTATCGAATTTCCAACGGGAAATGGAAACAATCTATAAGACGTAATAACTCGTCTATGAGACGTAGTATAATATAGACAGGCATAATCTACGGGAGGGCCTCGTGCTGTGAGAAGTACCTGATGAAACAGGAGTTAGTGGGCGGTGGGAAGTATTATTTCACAAGGACGCACGCCCATTCAGGCCTCCATGGAGTTCCTGCGATTCCACTGCGCCGCAAAGCGGCTAAAGAAGAGTTCTATGCGGCCAACGCCCTGCAATAAAGGACTGATGATCATGGATTACGAGAGAATGTCCAACGCTGAGCTTTATGCCCTGTTAAAGGAAAAAATGCCGGCTGTCGCTGAAACCGTCGGAAAAGTCAGGGATTCCAACAGAGAAACAATTATCGCCTTCCTGAAGTTTGTTCAAACATATCAGGATAAGCCTGTCTGATGCAGAATCTCGCACGGATCATCGTATTTCGCGGACAAGTTTTGGCCGAATCTTGTAAGTTCTCCCCTGGTGCTGCCATTCCCTAGCACCGACCCATGCGGGTCTGACCCACGTCTTCCTGTCAGCGGCCAGGTGACGCCAGTGGCCGCGGCGAGGATGAGGGACAGGCGACGCATGGTGACCGGGCGATTCGGGACGGGTAAAGGACGGGTGGCCATAGTCGCCCGCGCGGGTCGGGTCGATCATTATGAATGTCTGCTCGATCATTATGAATGTCTGCCGACGCGGCGCTACCCAGGGCTTGAGTCGTTCCGTCTTTTTCTCTCGCGATCCGGCTGCTGGCCGCCAGGTGATCTCCGTGGCGGCACTGCCAAGAGCTGGATTCTCATCGGGATGGCCAGAGTCCGGGCTGGCGTATGGCGGCACCTACCTTCGTAGGCAGGTTAAATCATGATTTGGTAATGATAAAAGGTAGTTGCGGTGCCGAGTAGCCCGGGGGGATTTCACCCCCAGGCCCTCACAGGTAGGGTCGAGGATTGGCGCGCCGGCTTAGGTTGAGGCTTTCTTTGCCCGTTTGCTCGCGTTTTCGCTTCGCGAGTGCCCC
>JBEKJU010000040.1:0-18580 GCA_050011095.1 Syntrophorhabdales bacterium | reverse complement strand
ACCCTGTCAGGGCCGACGTCTGTTAACAGGCCAAAAAGGCTCGGCGGGGAGTACTATCTACAGCATCATCCGCAAGGGACCAACACCGCCGTTTTTGGTACCCGTTTGAGCGGCGCCAACATGAGGTGGGACATGAGGCTCCCCCCGGAGATTTTGTGTACGGATTTGTGTACTACTCCGGGGAAAGTGCCCTTCGGGGCCAAAAATAAAGGTCGGAATTACAGGTACTTACAAGCAAAAATGGTGGCGGCGGGAATCGAACACGCCGCCAAGGCCCATTTTACCACGTATTTACGTAGTACGAAAAGTGCTTTCGCACGATTTCGCACTAGAGGTCACGAAAAGGCCCACAGAAAGCCGGAATCTGACGATTTTTCTTTCTCGTTATCGTTTCGTTTGATTTTTCAAACAAAGACTCGCAATTATCGTTCTTATCCGCGCACACCCCGAACGACCAACTGTAATTCTCTTCTCCGCATTTTTTCTGGGGGTAACATATAGAAATTATATATAGGGAGGAATTCTTGGAAGATCTGAAGGAATATGCCGACGCCGCAGCGAAGGAAATCAGCGAATTGCCCATCCAGGGGCAGAAGCATTTCATGACGGCCCTCGCCTTTCATCTGGGAAGCGACGATGACGCGATCATGGATCTCGTCGAGGCCATGATCGCCAAGACCAAGAGAAATGAGAAGATCACCAAGTGGATGACAAAGCGCTTGGAGAAGGACCCGACGTTGACCCCGAGGCGCGTGGCCGCGGAGTGCGTCTACTACCTGAAGGTCAACTCCAAAATGATGCCCTTCCTCATAAGGACGGGCCGGAGGGTCAAGGACAAGCTGCGCCACCGGAGATCCTATGCGGCACAGAAAGAGAGGGCCTCCGAGTGATCCTCGACAGGATACTCCGTCATCTCGAGGAGCGCGCCGAGGCGGAGAAAACGAAAGCCGCCAAGAAAGACGAAGCTCCTCCTGCCCCTCCCTCTCTCGCTGATCTCCCACCTCGCCCCCGATCCCAGCCTCTCAAAAGAACCCTACCGCCTCTGCCCGAGCGGCCGGAGGGCCTCTCGATGAAAGCGGAGCGCTTCCTCGCTGGCGTGGTCGGACCTCACCAGGACGGCTTTCATTCCTCCGGCCTGCTGGGGATCGCCTATGATCTCGTGATGATACTCGATGAGCAGGGGTTCTGCCCCTCGGTGGTCCAGACGCTGAAGCGCCACGATGCGGACGCCGCCCTCGATGGGAAGTTCCTCTCGCTGGTCCCCCTCGATGAGCACTCCTACCGGGTGGCCCGCATGATGGTTGACCTCTACCGCGAACGCTCGAAAGGGCTGTTCTGGGACACGCTGGCGCCCCATCTCGTGATCGCGGGCCTCGCGCATGACCTGGGCAAGATACCGGCGTTCAGAGAGAGACACGTGGAAAGGTACGCCATGGCGGACCATCCCATCATAGGCGCCGCCGTCATAGAAGAGATCTTCGCTTCCCATAAGACGGAGATGCTCTATGGGCTGAGGGAGGCCATCCTGAACCACCACAGGGGCGAGGATCAGGAGAACCTTCTGCTGGAGTATCTCAGAAAGGCGGACGCCCTGGCAAGGGAAGAAGAGGTACGGATACATTCGGAGCGCGCTTGGATAGAGTGGGAGAAGTGGTTCATCCCGAAAGAGTTCCTTGCCCTCCTTGCGCTTGAGATCAACATCATGAGGGGCAGCGTCTGCCAGATCTTTTCCTTCAAGAGCGTCGTCTACGCGACTTCTGACTTTCTCTACAACAAAGCCATAGCCTACGCCAAATCGAAGAACGTGGTCGACCCGGCGTTCGTAAGCTCCCAGAACAAGCCCCTCGCCTTGAAGCGGATCGCGGGGACCTTACGCGACCAAGGCATGCTCTCGGGCAATCTCTCCTCCGACTATTACGGCATGCTCTACCAGATCACGACGAAAAGGTTCTTCTTCAGGCTGTTCCTGACGCCCCTCAGGATCGAGGCCTTCGACGTCCTTCCCTCGGTATTCGAAAAGAGAAAGATCGGCTGGCTCAAGATCATCGTAAGCGTTTCACCATGTGCAGCAAAGAAGTAGTTCAAAAAGAGTTACGGGAAGTCTCCCGGTCAGGGAGGCGCGAATGAAGGGTGATTTGTTCAAACCTCAAAGGAGAAATGCATGAAGAAAGCGATGAATGCGTGCCCCAAGGAACTGGTCGAGGTCATCTGTGAAACCTACCCCGACTATTGGCCCCTCACCCGAGAACAGATCTGCTATTTCCTCTTCCGGAAAGTCGAGGCCGGACGTTCGGCGCCGACGAGCTTCCAGGAGACGATGGATCAGCGTTTTCCTTACGACGGGTATCTCCGGAAGTTTCTGGATCGGAGCCTTGACGGCCCGCCGTTCCCAGCGGAGATTCCAAAGTGGGAATGTTTCGACGACTCCGACCGGACAAGCGAGAGCCACCTTGAGCTGTGGGTTGATGACGCCGCGCTGACGGAATTCCTTATTTTCCAGTGTAGAAAGTTTACGGGAATACCCGTCCACGACGCGGGCAGGTTCCAGAACGTCTTCGCCGCTCGGGAGGTGAAAGACCGCTTCGCGCGCCTGCGGAAGGCCACCGATAGGCTCCCGGTCGTGCTCTTCCTCGCTGACCTCGATGCCGCGGGCCATCGGAGATATGAGGCGCTCACCGATCTCTACGGCGACTGTGCGCACTTTGACCGGGTGGGAATCAACGTGAAACATACATCCGGGCTCCTCAGCAAGCCTCGCATTCTGTGCGAGGACAAAGAACTGACGAAAGACGGGTTCTTCGCCGAGGAGTTGAGCCTTCCGGGCTGCTACTCGCTAAGTGCCCTCGAACCGCCCGCCCTCATTGAAATGGTTTGCCATGCTGTGAACCTGCATCGGATGTGGGCATTTCATCGTGGATTCGAAGCCGAGCTGAAGTGAGATGTCGGTCGTTAGCTGCGTCGACGATTCGGCGGTCCACGCCCGGAGAAGAAAACGGCATTACAAAGGATAGCGACAATGCCGGGCTGAAAGCTGCCAAAACTGCATCGAGCGGAGCAGAAATGAGGCTGGACGACGTGAGCACATGGCCCTTGGCAAGGGGGAAGAAAGAATACATAAAGTACCTGCGTGGCGAACGCATCACGACCGGCCAGGCGGTCCTTGCCAACTGCTATAGTTGCATGTGCGGCTACACCGACGGAAAGACGGACTGCGGCAACAAGTCCTGTCCGCTTTATCCGTTCATGCCCTACCGGGAGGGCGGCGGACAGAAGCTCCGGGCCGGGTGAAGAAGTGACCCGGAAACACCCCTTCTTTGTCCGTGGCGGCGAGGCTACGAGGCGAACTACGGGAGGGAAGGGACTTGCCGATGGTTTTCCCTCTTGACGGAGTTGACGTTCGTTCTTTTCGGGGTTTTACAGGGGCGAGATGCCCCTGCAGTTTTCAGGGCGCCCATAAAGCAGATGGCATCACGGGTGTACTTGATGGCCAACTGGTCAGCACGGGGGTACTGGCGAGAAAATCGATGATGCGGAAAGCAGGTGCGGCTGCCGACCTGCCGCCGGCGACGAGGCATGGTTTTGCATTCCTAGTCTGCCTCTCCCCTCTTGTCGGTATGAGAGGCGAGGCAATAGATCAGCTTCCCCGAAGAGCGGTGTTAGCGGTGCTGAAAGAGATACCAAGAAAGGTTGTTGCGATCCCTCATTATATCGTAGAGGGAATCTCTTATCCGGAAATCCCCATGCTGCATCGCCATCGCAGCCCTCGGAGCCAGTGTCCTGCCAGAGGGGCCAAGTTCCCGCATGAAAAAGTGCTGTTATTTCTTATCTGGCGCTATCGCCGCTTTCACCTTGCTAAGTGTTGTGTCGATTAGGCTTTTGCCTTCAAGTATTACCGCTCTAATGTGCGAGGGATATCTTCAAGGCCACAGGGTAAAGGGAAGGGGGCGTCTCCAGTTGCGGGTTCGCCCCACAGCCTGTCCCTAATTCCGTGCTCGTTCCTCTCATAACGCCAGCCACTCTATGACGAAAGGCCCGACGGACCGTGCCCGTGTTTTAGCGATTTTCCTTGCTTCCCTATGTTTGACGTCAACCTGCGGCGTGAGTGCGCCTGACTCACCGGCAGTAAATACTTTCTTTTCACTGCCAGAGAACCGTTTTCTTGTCCATCATCCCTCGCAATCTTTAGTTATGGCGGTCCATTATCCTCTTTCTCCGACCCGGCGAATCAGTTCATAGGTAAGGTTACGGACAAGATCGATAAGATTGGAGAGCTTATCATCTTCTTCTTTTCCCGTCGACCACGGAGAAACAAGATCTCCATGCATAACCGCGTTGCGAACGGAAGACCATGCCCGCTCGTTCGATTGTTTCAGAACCCCCTGCTTAACCAGATCCCGCAAGTATTTTCCAATGCCCTTTGTGCTCACGTAGTCGAGTTCCGTGATGATACGAGCCCGGAGGCGCTCGTCTCCCTTCCACCTAGCGGCGTAATCCTTAAGACTCTGTATTTCCTCGTCGGCAAAATCTGACTTGGCATCCTCGGGGCGCATGAGCATCTTAGAAAGGCCCTCTGCTGCACTGGCGAGGGTCATGCATCTAACCCATCGCGACCATCGCATCGCCTGTATGATTTCTTCGTAGAAACGTGTCATCGGATGCGCCTGAAAGTTCGGATTACCTTTCTCGTCCCTCGCCTCCGCTATCACGGTCAGCAGGGAGGCATACAGTCCCCAAAAGTCCTCGCGGGCCGACTCGGGCTTGCGGTGCAAGAGCGAGACAACCTCCGAATCTCTGACGAACGGCGGCGAAGGCAACAACGCCACGTGAGCGCTGCCGTTCCCGAAGTTACGGGCAACCAGACGAGGGTAGATGAGCTGGCCAAGCAAAATCCGAAGCGGCTCGCTGACCCAGTTTTCCGCATACGGGTGCGAAAGCTTGTCGGAGGTCGTCGCCGTCAGCCACAGGAAATCGTCCGACGGGGTAAAAAAGAACCTGATTTCCGAGCCGAGAACCTCAAGAGCGTGCCTGCCCCTGCTCCACTTCCGCAAAAGCTGTTCACCGCCGATGGAAACGACGGTCGACATCGCCTCATCTATGGGGAGCCAGAACTCCTTGAGGAAGAGAAGCTCCACGCCGGAGCTGGCTGCCACCTGAGGGCCTGACGTACGGGTCGTCATAGCATAGATCTTGCCGGTCAAGGGCCAGCCAGTCTTCGGCATGCCCTTCAATACTGGACCCACCACCCCGCAGGCCCACTCGACGCCCTCGTAATCCGTGGCGGACAGCTGGAACTGAGCGGACATCTCGTAAGGATTCTGGCGGGCCTTGACGAGGCGCTGAATGGCATCCTCATCACGGCCGGCCGTCGCAAACATAGTGAAATCAATCTCAGTGGAGCTCCTGATATCGATGATCCCCGGACCGGCGAAAACAGGGGGTGCGCTATGATCTTGTGCACCGAAAAGCCGCATCTCAGCGCACTCTATCCTATTCGGAATGGGCGTGAGCCGATTTTTCCAAGAGTCCAAGGTGGGCATCTGTATGTTCCTTCGTGGTCTTTGCGCTCTAACGGTAATATCGCTTGACGCCGAGCCTCATCATTCTACGACTGTAGACTACCATTGCCATCAACACTCCGCGAACGCGCTTAGTGGAAGCCAGGGGGATGTACCCGTGATTTTCCGGCAACTTTACGCGGTTTCAATAGTCATTTCATCATCGATATATTTGCCATACTTGTGCGCCCACAACGCCATATTCGCACTTCTACCTTCAAGTATGGTCAGAGGGCGTGAGCTACGGGATGAGACAATTCCATACCATTCGTAAAATTTCTTATCCCAAAAATCGAGGAGATCATCGATGAAGCGCTGGTAGTTCGCAAGGAGAAGGCCCAGATAGGTATGTATTCCGACACCTTCGCTTTGCACAATAGGAGAAGCGGGGTGCTTGGATCTTGAGCGCCGCCCGGAAAATTGAATGGATGTCCACCCACCTTTTTTCGGGTTCAAAACGAAGCCAATTAGCTTTGTCTCGTAATGGTGAATGATAGAATCCCTCTCTTCTCTTAGCTCAGGGAACCACTGCTGGCAGGGTTCGAGGACGGCAATAAGTTCCTCGGGAACATTTCGTGCTTTAGCCTTTTGGGGCGCATTTGCCGCTCTTGTCTTTTTAAGAAGGTCAAAAAAGCTTTGGGGAAGATCGGGTACCCCGTTAGACTTGTAAAAGTACTCTATAATGCCCGTTACATCGTCCAGCAGAGCCCTCATGAATATGTACGTTGCATCCGTAAAGGTCATGGCTTCGGAATATGCTTTCGAAAAAGGCCCTAAATCCTTTCCGGGATTGATGTCTTTTACAGACTCTTCCATTTGTTCAAGCCGATTGCCAAGTAGTTCGAGCAAGAGGCACACACCATATTCACGCCGGGTCAATGCGCTGACCGGCTGAGGCAATTGTGCAGCGAAGGGCCCGCCACCTTTGGCGGCTTCTCTGGCATTCATTGTCATCCGCCAATTTGACAGATAGACTTCCAGCTTATTCTTGTATGAGATTTTCACATAATGGGACACTTATCCATCCCCCCACCTTTTTTGCTGCCTTGTGGGAAACAAATTTTTGATAGAGACATTCAAGAGAGCGTTATCGTCAAAACGAAAGTCTCCATTTATTAAGGGTCTCACAATTATGATGACACCGGCAACCGTAGTTCTGCTCGCCAGATGTTGAGATCAGGAAAACCCTATTATGAGGCCCTCAATACCATCGCTGTGCTGTTCGCTGTCAAAGGATGTCCCCGCTACCCCGAGAACTGAATAAGAACCCCGGTTGAGCCTATTCAGATTTCCCCTACTTCTTCGATAAACCGGGCGAACCCGCCTGGGTCCGCACCTTGATACGATTTCCATTCGGCCACGGGCCTAATTAGAGCAAAGCGGCGGGCTTCGTTTAAGAGGGATTCAAGGTCCGTTTCTATGCCACTACGGTTGGCCATAAAGTGGGAAACCCACTTGGTGAACGCGAGAATCCACATGACGACAACCAACGATGTATCCCATTTTCTCCAGTTCAGCGTACTGGCAAGAGGTTGCTGTATGTCGCGCCGTACGCTGGCGAGAATCTGTTGAAGCAACGCTATTGCCTTTCTTTGTTGTTGAAGGCCGCTTTGACTGAACAGGTAGGCCGCTACCTCAGTAACACGACCTTCAGCGTTCCTCCTGAAAATGCTAATTTGGGTTTTTAGAGTTTCTTTTAGATAGATTTCCAACTCTCTTATCCAGATAGCGCAAAGATCGTCCACGCTAATCCGTGCGTCGGCCATAAGCGGGTGTATAACATCCTGAAAAAGCCACGGCTCGCACCAGCCCAGTCTACGCATATGCCCCCGCAAAGAATCCACCAGAAGATTTGCGTCCGCACCACTGATTTTCTGCGGCATAATGCTGTGAAGGGAATTAACCAGGCTCCGGAAAGCCGCACCGTCAGGCTGACGGGCAAAATGGTTTGTCATCCATCCTAGAGCCTGAACTCTCTCGTAATGGCTGAATGACGACGTATAGTAGACGACGGCACGCACCCCGTCCGGCTTCTCGATCTGCGACTCAAGAGCATTTAGCCCCAGCCACTTCAGTAGTCCATTGGCACTGTGAATCAGCCGGTCCCTCTGCACGTCTGAAAGTCCGAACTGTATACCAAGAGCGATCTCACTCACTATCTGGCTTAGTAAAGATAGCTTTACGGTGTCCGTTTGTTGACTCTCCGGCGAGACCGTCGCCGCTTGAGTTTCTGCTACGGAGAGCAAGGCATCTGGATTGTGCGCCCACAGAATTTTTATATCAAAATACTCCGGCCAGGTCAGGGCCGCATACTTCACAAAATAAGAGAAGTGGTGCGGTTTATAGGATTTCGTCAGTAGGAGGTCAATGGCCTCTTGAAAATAGGAACTGGCAACCACCGCGATCGGTGCGTCGACCTCCTCGGAATGTGCTCGACCGAATGAGTCGGTCAAAAACTGCGCCAGGAAATCCAAGAAGGCTGGGTTCGCCGACAGTTCAGCAGTGTCAAGAAGATCACCCGTCGGCGTGTTGGCCAGAATCTCACCAAGCACTTCCCACTTCGCCCTAAAATTACTGAAGCCCCTTGTCTGTTGATCCATACATCTTTTCAGGCCAGATTGCGTTAGAACAAGCGATTCCTCTTTCAGTAAACCCAATTCCTTCATTTGTTGCCTTAAGGCGTCGCCTTTCAGCCCACGAAGCGATTGTTCTCCCGTCCATTCAGATAGAACGTTGCCCGCAAGGTTATCGTCGAGAAACGCCAGGGGCTCAAAACGCTTAGGAGGCACGTTGCGGGTCGATATTGAATCGAAGATTAATTTTATTTTCGAAGCGTGAGCCTCATCGCCGGATGATTCCTCAAGTGCTTGTCTTAAAAGCCCGGAGGCATACTTCAGCACTCTTAGCAACACATCGGCGGGAATCGGGGTTATCAAGAGCGGGTAGTTCTCGTTGGCTTTTTGGATCGAGTTTGACAGATTGAACCCCGAAACCGGCAATCCGTCTTTACCGACTATCAGGATATATCGATCATGGAGCGTACCATCCTTCAAGCCATAAACCCTTAGTCTGACTCTCTTCAATAACGGCTTGAGCTGTTCGCAAGTTGTCAGTAAGTTGTTGATTCTATTTTTGATGGGTCGCGGACTTTCTTGCCTCCACCAGTTTTTCATACGCCGCAGTGTTAGGGCGTACCATGATTCCTGCTTAGGGGGTTTGGGCAGAGTTGTAAAAACGACGTAGTCGCCCTGATCCCCAGCATTTGGAACAATGAGTCCAATTCCAGCGTCTTCAAAATACGGATCGAAAACCACAACCTGATGATCTTGGTGCTTGACTAACAGGTTCTTTATCCATTCTACGAATTCTAGCCGTCCCAAGCCATTGCCCTCGCTCAGATTGTCAAAAAAACGCCCGTCCGAATGCGGGGGATGCAGTCTGGCAAATAAGGATCTGACTTCACGATTCATGGGGACCCACGGGTCGATTTTCCGGTCTCCGACATGGGCCAAGAAACCTATGCGTCCTTGATTTATGACTTGAGCCGCTTTCAGACGTTGCGAAGCGGCAGTGGATTTGGTCACCCTTTCAAGCCAATCCAGTCGAACTGAGCCTCCTTCGTGTCCCGCCAGGTAGCCGTCGACGGTTATTTCCCTTATGTAACCGATGTTCCATCGGCAACACAGGGCGCTGGCACGCTCATCGTCCGTCCGCGATCCGTATATCTCGATTTCCGTGCCGTCGGCAATCGGATACAATTGCTCAGGCACCTTGAACTCGCACTCGATTTCACGTCCCCGTGTGTACTCCGCTGTCGCCACGCTCGCATGAATAAGTTCGCTGCCGTTTGTAAGGCAAAACCGAACATGAAATCGGTCATAGTGCGGCAATTGCACAGGGTCTAGTCTTACAGCAAAAACTTTGGGTTCGCCTTTCCAACCAGCGCTCAGGAGCTCACGCTCACTGTCGTCCAGCGTGGGGAAGACTAATAGCTCCAAATCCCCCAATCGACTGAGGTCCCTGTCTCCAAAGTCCAGGCCGGTATCGGCATTCAGCTGTTCCATGATGAATTCAGTGAGGGCCTCATCGAAATCCGCCCCAATGCGAAACAATGCAAGTTTGTCCGTTTGTGACGCAGAAGCGCTGAATACACCGGCGCTGCCGTGCGGGCTTTGCAGTGCGTTTCGACCGGGCGCATCTCGATTTAGCAAGTATGCAACCGGTCGATAGACGAGGGGGACGCCGATCGTTGTTCTTCCGATCCGCGCGGTGAGCTTCGGCGACAGCGTTAGCTTCAGTTCCTCGCTGAGGCGCGCCAGATCGAGACCGGCACCCAGACGCTCAAGCAACAAAGCGGTATCGAAGCTCTTGATGTACAGGCTGAGACGGATGACTTGCGCGTGGAACGTCCCAAGCGGCTTGAATTGGTCGTCATCGGTGGCGTACCAGGTATTGCTCGAGTAATTGTAAGGAAGCAGTCGTCCGTAGAGTAGTCGGTTCTCGATCCCATCTGCGAACTTTATCTGCAAAATCCATAGTTGCAGCGCGCAGTCGCGGCTGTCCGGCGAAAATAACCTCTTCAGCCTGCCATCGCTTAAGAGATCATTCAATGAAGTCATAATCAAGCCATTATCGCTTAGCCACCCGCCAGCATGTAGTCAGGGTCGTTCTCATATTCGTCCTTTAAGAACGCGGGAAAAGCCCAACGGAATGCTGTTTGTCTTGTTGCCCAGGAGAGCCCCCGCTTTGTAATCATTACCAATCGTAGCACTCAATATCCGTTGCGTCGAGCAAAATCTAGCCTTGCAGGAAGACGTCGACCGCCCCCTCCACTGACCGATCTTCAACGTTACACGTTAACGGCGCCGCCTCCTGTCATGTACATGAAGATGCCAGAAGTGCTCGCAAGCCGAGGGGTGGCCCTTCAGGTATTCGGTACACGAGCCGCAGGACTGATACGAGCACCACATGATCACCCGGCCTACCCGCTTCACGTCCTTCCCGACCACCTCGACTATGCCTGCGCCCTCGTGGCCGAGCACCACCGGGTCTCCGTCCCAGCCGTCGATGAAGTCGATGTCGGTGCGGCAGATGCCCGAGGAGACGATGCGCACGAGGATTTCATGGTCCCGCGGACCCTCGATCTTCAGGGGCTGGATCTTCAAGGGACCGCCGCGGGCGCGGAGAACAGCTCCCTTAATCTAGCGAAGGTGCCCCAAGGCTATCTCCTCCATTAGCTTAGCGGTGAACGGGCAGCCAACAAAATCTTGGCCGATCGTTGCGCCCACTCTACTGCCCCTCGCCCCACTTCTCCAGGACCTCATCGATCCTGTCTCTCACCATGCTTCTGGCCTCGTGCCGGTCGATCCCGCGCACGAGGAGGTCGTCATAGGAGGTCTCGGTATGACGGATGTGGGCCAGGACGGAGAGCGTGATCGCTTCGGCGTCGAATCCCTTCGCTCCTTGTGAGCGTCCCACTCTCCCGCTATGCTTGAGGCACGCGTGCTCCGCGACCTTCACCTCCCGGTCGGAGGGCATGGAAGGATACAGGAGGCGGATCTGTTCCCCGTACTTCCTCACATACTCTTTGTCGATCAAATCCCGCCGCTCGGCCTCCGAGAGCCTTCTCGCCTCTCGCAGGTCGGCGTCCGCGAGGCACTCCGTCTCCGCCTGTTCGAGGGCATCTTCCTCGACCAGCAGGCCCTGTCGCTCGTATCTCTTCCGGGTCCGGGACCACTTCAGGACGACCGCGTGGAGGCGCGAGTTCTTTTTCGCCCTCCGAGTCAGAGCGGGATCGCCTGAGGAGAGAAACATGAGGTGGTCCAGGTCGGCGCAGGAGAGACATAAGGCGCTTTTGTCCCGTACCAGGGTAATCCATGCGCGGGAGCCAAGGTCTTCGCCACACTCGGAGCAGATTGACTCGCGGGTAGTGATAAAGACCTTTATTTCATTGTCGTTGCTTTTCACGGTGGCCCTATTCAGCTTTACCATTCTTTGCTTCTTGCGGCAACGGGCAAGTATGCAGAAGAAGAGAGTCGGTGAGGTTTGGCTTCGTCAACCTCCCGCCGGCGACTTCCTCCCATGACGTTTCAAGGCGTGAGGCATTATAGTCCTCTTGTCCGTGGTTATCGCCGCAGAGGCTGGCACGGATGAAGTGGCCCGGAAACATCCCTTCCTTGCCCGTGGCGCCGGGGCTACGAGGCGAACTACGTGAGGGAAGGGTCTTGGGGATAGTTTTTCCTTTGGCGGAGTTGGCGTTCGTCCTTTTCATCGTTTTTGCTGAGGTGAAGAGTTCGCGCAGCCTTCAACCCAGGGTGCAAACCCACCGGACCTTGACAAGCCCGGAATTGTTTACTATAATTAGTCTGTTTATGATATCATAAACAGACTAACTGGAATAGACAATGACCCATGAACAAATAATTTCCAACCTAAAACGCAGCTTCGGAGATATGGAGATCCCGGGCCTGGATTTGGAGCAGGTGAAAGAGCCTGGGCGGCCGCTCGGGGCAGATTTGGAAGTAAATGTCAGATATGGGGGCAAAGAGCTGCGTCTTTTCTGTGAAGTGAAAAGCGATGCGCGATCGATTACTGTCGAGAAGGCGATTTCGCAGCTCGAAGAGTATATGAGGCAGCGGAGCAGACAGGCGAACGCAAAACCATGCCTCGTTGTCCCCTTCCTGCCAGAGGCGATGAGGAGCAGACTGCGCGGCAGAGGTATCTCATTCATTGATCTTTCGGGGAACGTCTATATCAGCGATCCTGGCCTCCTTCATATCGAGCGTGAAGGCAGGCCCAACATGTTCGTCGACAGTCAGGTGTCCAGCAACATCTTCGCGGACAAGCGCTCTCTGGTCCTGCGTTATCTGTTTGCCCATCCGAAAGAGTTTTCCGGCGTTCGGGAAATTGCCGGAGACTGTGGCGCGAATCCTGGAGGAGTGTCGGTTACCTTAAAACTTCTTGAAGAAGCGGGGTACATCGCACGGAATCATCAGGGCCAAAGTAAGCTGATTCGCTGGCGAGAACTGCTCGAAGATTGGGCCGCCTATTACAAGGTCAAGAAGCAGAGCGAATCGAGACTCTACTGGAATGTCCAAGGGCTGGACCAGATGATCCGCTCGCTCGCTGGACTTTCAAGCGCGCCCGCCCATGGTTTTGCCCTGACGGGGCATGCTGGCGCTCATCTCGTCGCGCCATACGTGAATTATGAGGGACTTCATGCCTATGTCAAAGACCAGGAAGTCGCGGATGAACTGGCTACGGCGTTCAAGATGCGACCGGCGGAAAAAGGGGCAAACGTGTTTCTTCTGCATCCCTATTACAGGGAATCGGCCTTTTATGGAGTAAGAAAGATCAACGGTGTTGACGTTGTCTCTGATGTTCAGCTCTACCTCGATCTTAAGAATTTCCCCGTGCGGGGGGAAGAACAGGCAGAAAACCTGCTACGCAGGGTCATCGCGCCCTCCATGGAGTCAGCATGAGCACGGATCTTACGCCACTTGTCCAAGTCCTCGAAGTCGTGAAGCCGTACCTTGCCGATATCGTCCTGGTTGGCGGATGGGTCCCCATAGTTTACGAGCAGTGCACTCCCATTTATCCCACAAGAACGGTGAGAACATCGGATGTTGATTTCGCCTGCCTTTCTCCTCTCGATATGAGGGAGGAGACGATGGATCACCTTCTCCGAGAAGCGGGCTTTCGGTGTGATCTATCCGGCGACACGCCGGTTCCGTTCTGCAGGTACGTCAACGACCGGGAACTTGAAATTGAGTTTCTTACCCCATTAAAGGGAGATGGGACAACCGCCGCAACGGAAGTACAGCCGGGCTTGACGGCGGAAAACCTACGGTACCTCGATGTAATGCTTGCCCATACCACCCCGATAAAGATAACTGAAGGCCTGATCGTTCGAGCCCCATGGATATCGGCTTTTCTGTTCCACAAGGGTCTTACGTTTCCAGAACGACGGTCTCGTCTTAAGCGGGACAAGGATCTGTACTACGTTTTCAAAATTATAGAGACGGTCGACCGTGAATATCTCGTGACCGAGTTGAGGAAAGTCTTTGCAGCTCACCCGGGAAAGTGGCGCCGTAGATTCATTGAGAATTTGCGAAGAGCATTTCGGGACGAGCATTCTGATGAGGTTATTTCCGTTGTCGCGCAATTGAAGGAGATTCCGGGGGAACAGGGCGATCGCGATGTCCTGGGCATGAAGGCGTTGACTACGATCGAGGACTTTGTGACCAATTTGGATTGAGCATCAGGATGGTATCCGGGATGCAGGCGGCCAGCAAACCGTCCTCGTATCCGGCCACTGAGCCAGCCATCGAGCCTGGCCAATTGGCAGACCCCACCTAGACGAAAAGCGAATCGTTTTCTCCTTCTCTATCCGGCTACCGTGTTTACGCCGCTACTCTTAGGCTTCCTAATAAGAACTTCCACCTCAAGCATTGGAGGCATTGGCTTACGCTCTGGCATAATGTGCCCGATTCGAGAGGGGCGTCGCAACCGAATACATGGCCCCCTCCTCTTCTGAACTACCGAGGAATCTTCGGTGGTTCAGAAGATCTGGTAGCACATCGAGTTATCAAGTACATTATCGCCCCAAAGTTGTTTCTGCGGGCCCTTGAGGCATCGATACCACATCAGTCGTAATAGTCTTCCGCCCCGGTTTCCGCCCCGCCACCTCGCTGAGATGCGAGTCGGGAGGAATCTCGACGGTGTACCCCATCTTCCGGTAGGTGGTCATCCTCTTTCTGAACATCGTGATGCATAGCCCCAGATTGGCGTCGACGTAGTCGTAGATGCGGACGTCCTGTTTGCCCTCGCTCTCGCGGTGGAGACGCCCGGCGTACTGCACGAGACGCCCCTTGAACGATAGCGGCATGGCGAGGACCAACGTACACAGCTCAGGCAGATCGAACCCTTCGCCGATGAGAGAGCCGGTCGAAAGTAAGAAGGGGAATTCCCCTCTTTCCCTCATCGCCATGATCTCATCCATCATTCGGTTCCTCTGGCGCTTTCCGATGTCGCTGGTGAAGAGAAAGCCCGCGGCGTGCGTACTCGCGGCGGTAATCTCGGCCAAAAGCAGTTCGAGATGGTCCTTTCTATCGGAGAGAACGAGCGGAAACCTTTCTTCCTTGAGAGCCGCTATGACGTCGGACGCGACGAGCCGGAGACGTTCGGCGTCGGTCACGAGGGCCTGCCAGATTTCGTGGAGCGCCGGCTGTGCGCTCGCCTCGGGGCCCATCCGGAATCCTGTCTCGCGCACGAGGACCTGCCGGGAAAGCAGCGCTTGGGCCTTCGTTTCTTCCATCGTGTGGAGCACCGGACCACACTGCATGGTAATGATCTTCTCCAACCCGTCCTTGCGGTACGGGGTGGCGGTGAGGCCGAGAAAGTGGCGTGCCTCGATACGCTTGAGCACCGATTCGAAGGACACTGCCGGGACGTGGTGGCATTCGTCGATCACGATGTGGCCGTAGCCGCCAAGCAGCCGATCGGGGTCGTGGTCTCGGCTGAGGCTCTGGAGCATGCCCACGTCCACGACGCCTTTGCGCCTGATCTCTTTGGCATCGAAAGTCCCGATCTGACCTTTGGTGAGGTCGGTGAACTGGAGCAACTGTTCTTTCCACTGGTCGGCAAGCTGCTTACGGTGGACGAGGATGAGGGTGGGAAGTTTCCTCCTGGCAATCAGGGCGCAGGCAATGACGGTCTTCCCTGATCCGGGCGGGGCGACGAGCACCCCGGACTCCTGAGACGCAAGAGCGCGTAAGGCCCTTTTCTGGAGGGGCAGAAGACTCCCCGTGAACCCGATGGGAACACGTTTCGTGACGGCCCGAAGATCCTCGAAGTCCACGCTGGCACCGGCCACCTCGGCGAGCTGCATGCAGCGTGAAAGAAGCCCCCGCGGCACCATCATCGCCTCGCCGTTATCGGACAGCTCCGCACAGCAGATGTAGCGCGGAGTATTCCAGGTGGAGAAGCGCATCCGCTGCAATTCGAAGAATTTGGGGTTCGCGAATGTCGCGGCCCTCTTGAATGCCGAGATGAGGTTCGACGGGAGTCCACGAATCCCGATCTCGAGATGCCGGGAAAAACGGAAGGAGATAGGCCTCGGGTATGTACCCCTGATCTTTTCGTCGGCCATGTCGATCGACGCTTCGGCATCTATGATGTCGGCGTCTGCCTGGTCGGACTTGCGTCTTGGCGCGGGCGTGTTGTCGCGGAGCACGGAAGCGACGTCCTCGGCGGAAAGGAGCCGCACACGGCTCAGGAATTCCCATTGATCCCGGTAAGGGGCAAGGTCGTCGTCCACGAAGACGCTATTCCCGGCTCTCCGGGGAACCCTCTGCAGGGGAAGGGCGATGAGGTTCCCGAAGCCTCCGCTCGGCATGGTATCCTGGCTGGGAAAGAACCTGTCGTAGCTGTCGAACCCGATGTGGTGCCGCCGGTCCATGGCGTGGGTGAGGATGAGGGTTCCGAGCTGCCGGGCGAAACGCGCCTTGACCGGCTCCTGGAAGAATATCCAGGCATGACCGCCACTCCCTGACCGCGACCGCTCGATGTAAACCTCGACGCCCATGTCCCTTGCGGCGGCCTTGTACGCCAGCGCGTCCACACCCCATTGCTCTTTGTCGAAGTCGGCCGCGAGGAATGTGCAGGTGTCGTCTTCGCGAATGGTGTAGCTCCCAACGGTGAAGGTTCCTTCCAGATGACCGCGGGCGATTGTCTCGTCGAAGGGGACGAACGCGCGGTTCGGACACGCGCTGCACTTGATTCTCGGCTTGTCGCAGACGCCTCGGGCCCACTCTGACGCGCACGCCGGCGAATAGCCTCTCGTCCCCTTCTTCTGGTTCTCCCACATTCTCGGAAAGACGTCCTCCCTGCAGCGGAACAGCCGCACGAAAAGGGCGAGACGTTCCTCGGGGGTCGAGAGAAGCCTTTCAGAAGCCGGGACCCCGAGCGCGTCAGGCGACGGGCATGGAGCCGAGAGGTCCTCCATCTCTTTCAGGAGAGAGGCCTTTTCCCGTTCGAGTTCGGCGAGGCGAGCCTTTATGGTTTCGATTCGGGCGTTGTCCACGTCACACCAGATTGATATCAACCCGTTTGCCCAGCGCCTCTGCGACGCGCCTCAGGGTTGATATCTCCACGTCCTCTCCATGAGGACTCCTGTTGGCTCGGGAGGCCAGGAGCAGGCTATTCATAGTACTTGGAGATGCGCTGGTGACCGCGTTTGCCATATCTCCCGGCCGTGGTGTCGCGGTCTGTCTTGTAGGGGATCTTGGAAACAATTCCCAGAGCCCGCAGTTCATCCCGGATATGCCGCACGTCCTCCTCGTCGGTCCAGTCGTAAGTGTAGACGCAAATCACTTTCTTGGAAGGATCGGTAGCGTTGGGGTTCGGTTTCGCAGTGGCGACTTTAGCGGAATCGCCCAAACGCCCGTCTTCGGTTGCTTCCCTGATCCTGGCCCAGACTTCGTCGACCTGGGAAACGGGGGCGAATACGAGCCATTTCCCGGACTTCTCGGTGGCCTTCGGATAGTGGCCTTTCTTCCTCTCTGCGTAGAGCCAGTATTCGTCAGTGATCTGTGAAGGTACGGATTCGAAGGAAGGATAGGCGTCCCGTTTTCTCATTGCGGCTTTTCACCGGCCCTGGACATTCCCTTCGTCGTTGGTCGTCAAAGTGAGCCTGACAGTAGCATAGCTCGGTTTTTCCTGTTCCGAAAGCCCCAACGCATTCGCCCTGAGGGGTCTTGTCGGTGTGACCCGAAATCATTACGGCAAAAAGGTATTCCCGCGTGGAATCGGCGAGCCGATTTCGGTCCCCTGCCTGCGCTCAGCTGTGCCTCTACTATGCTTGGTCCTGCTCGAAACGTAATCGTCGATATCGGTCATTCCCGAACGTAGGAAGTCGAGAAAGCTCACCCCCTTGAACCTGCATGTTTCGCACGCACTCAAAAGAATGAGAGAGTCGCCGAGTGCTCTTTCTGTGGAAAGGCCAGCCAGGTTCCTTCGCAGCAACGCGATTGCCTTGATAGCGTGTTCAGCGTTGTTGTTATTCCACGGGACGCCATCATAGTCGAGAAAGGTGAAAAGCGTACGTCGGTTCTTTTCGAACCTGGCCTTACATTTCACCGCTGTTTCAGTGCGGTACGTGTGGCGGGAGAGATTCTTGAAGAATACATCGACACGTTTCTTATGCCTCTTAAGAAAATGTGCTTTCAGCCCGAACCGGCTCACTGTTTCCACCATCGGCCTGACCAGGCTGGCGAAATCAGCCACAAGACCCTTTATTTCCTCGTTGAACGGTTCCCTGATCAGATCGTCGTTGAGGTCGCGGACCAGGTGCAAGAGACATTTCTGTTGCTGACAAGGAATTGAATCATACGCGGCATAGAAATCGGTGACGAGGACTCCCTTGAAGTCTTTTAGAAGCCTTTGGACGAGGTCGCTTTCTCTCGAAGGTGTATAAACGTAAACCACTTCTTCGAGGCTGGCAAAAACCCAGACGTACCCCGTCCTACCCTCCAGGTTCACCGCCGTTTCATCGGCGTGGATCAGCTTTCCGTTGATCACCTTATTGAGCAGACGTTCGTAAGTCTCTCTGTACAAGCGAGCGGCCTTTTCCTTGAGTTTGTTGATGGTGTTGTTCGAAAAGTCGAATCCGAGAATTTCCTTGAGGAAAACGGCGATCCTCTTCTGGGGGATCCTCAGATCGATGTTGAGATAGGCACACAGCAGAAGAAGATTTCGCCCGTACTTCTTACCATCCCACGGGCGGTCTGGATCGTAGAATACTGCCCGACACACTCGACACCGATAATAGTAGGTTTCGTACCGTGTGATCCACCTCCTGAGGCCTGATCGGCCGAACCTAACGTCTATGATCTCCTTACTGTACTAGTGTCACGTCACTGCTCTAATGTCGGATAAAGACGGCGCAACCTCACCCGAGCATCCTGTGTCGTGAAGTGCCAGCTTACCTTCGCGTTGAGGTTGTCGCGACGTGTCTGCCAGGCTGA